>JBELME010000070.1:0-16532 GCA_042096095.1 Enterovibrio sp. | reverse complement strand
CGTGTCCTTGTCCTCGGAGATGAGACTATTTTCTCTATATGGTCAATGATGAGGCCAGCGACGTCTTTACCCGTTGCGGTCTCAATCCCTTCAAGACCTGGTGACGAATTCACTTCCATCACCAACGGTCCGCGCTCAGAGCGCAGTAAGTCTACGCCTGCAACGTGAAGTCCCATGGCCTTCGCCGCTGCAACCGCAGTTTTACGTTCTTCAGGCGTGATGCGAATCAATGAGGCGCTACCACCACGGTGCAAGTTCGAACGGAACTCGCCCGGTAATGCTTGACGCTTCATGGCGGCAATCACTTTGTCGCCGATAACGAAACAGCGAATATCTGCGCCGCCCGCTTCTTTGATGTATTCCTGCACCATGATGTTGGCTTTCAAACCCATAAAGGCTTCGATCACGCTTTCTGCTGCCTTGCGTGTTTCAGCAAGCACAACTCCGATACCTTGTGTGCCTTCAAGCAGTTTGATGACAACAGGGGTACCGCCAACCATGCTTAGCAGGTCTTTAATATCGCCCGGTTTGCTCGCAAAACCTGTGACCGGCATACCAATGTTTTTACGTGAAAGCAGTTGCAGTGAGCGCAACTTATCACGTGAACGTGAAATTGCGACGGAGTCGTTCACTGTGTAGACACCCATCATTTCGAACTGGCGCAAAACGGCGCAGCCGTAAAATGTCACAGACGCGCCAATACGTGGGATGACAGCATCAAAACCGACCAAGTCTTCACCCTTCAAGTGAATCGAAGGTTGGGTCGAGTTGATGTTCATGTAGCAACGTAGTGCGTCGATGATTTTGTATTCGTGGCCTCGCTTCTCACACGCTTCAATCAGGCGACGAGTAGAGTAGAGATTTTCACTGCGCGATAAAATTCCAATTTTCATAACTTAACCTTGTGGCGCCTGAAGAATAAAAGATGCTTCTGGTTGGACGATTAGACGACCTTCCATCGCGATGCGACCTAACAACATACGAAACTTCATGTTGTCACGAGCGGTCAGTGTCATCTCAATTGGGTATTGCAGATCGCCAATAATCAATTGCGTTTCGATAACATAACGGTACGTCTCGTGACCACCAGAATCGCGCACTGTGCGCATATCAAATACTTTTGCGTGACACTCTTGTTCGGTATGCACGTCGTCTTGGATTGGATGAACCATGAATTTCACCCATTTCTCGCCATCTTTTTCGTATTCTTCGATGCCGAAAGTGTGCAGACAAGATGTTCTCGCGCCTGTGTCTACTTTTGCTTTGATTGCTTGGATGTTTAACCCTGGTAAGCCGACCCATTCACGCCAGCCGACAACCGTTCGTGCGTTTGCTTGAATAATATTTGAATCTTCGCCATCAGCTGTGCGAGATGTGTTGTTGTCAGTCATTACTGCAATGCCCCAGATAGTATATTTCGAACGGATGGAGTGAGCGCATCAGTCTTTGACACTTACTCAAGTAAACGATAGCTGCTCAGCGGAGTACGCCCGCTCACATTTATAAGAACCGATTGAATAATCAACACTATCGTTTACGTTCTCCGCGGCGACCTTATCTGTTCCAAATTCTCAGCATCGCATGAAAGAGCGCGAAAGTTACAGCTTTGCGTCAGTCGCTACAAGTCAATTTTTTGTTCGTGACGATAAAAAAAATCAATCGTGATTCGGTTTGATTTTTGAGATCTACATCATTGTTTTATAGGCCGCGAATTTACTGGATTCAAGCGCGTAAAGTATGGATTAGAAAGGAAGAATTCTCATTGCTGATAACATGAGAAAGAGCGGATTTTTTCCCTTTTTTCGTTTGAAGAGGGGGGAGAGCAGCGCAATATAACGCTCCGGTGAGGGCGAGGGTTAGAAAAGGTGATCAAATAGGGGATGCTGGCTGTTTAACGCACCACGCTTCGACCATGCTCAGTATGTTTGTTCGGCTGCCATTTGCACAGAACATCTAACATGCCTTCATCGCTTTCGATTGATTTGGTGTCGCATTCAATGAAGCCTTGTTTCTGCCAAAACTCTCTCGCTTGTTGATTAATTTCAACGGTATACAAGATCAGACCATTTAGCGCAGTTTCTTTCGCGAGCTCGACGAGACAGCTTCCGATGCCTTGCCGTTGTGCATCTGGCACAACGTAAAGTTGGGTAATGGATTCACCATCGGACGCTATCATGCCGAGCACGCGTCCAGAATGTTTTTCTTTGGCGAGATAAATGTCATTGCATGCGGCGAGTACGCGATTGAGGTAATAGCGATGCGACTCAAGGCTCTGCGTTTCAGCTGTGCCTAGGGCGAACTCTTTGCTCTCGCGCCACATACGAAGCGTCTCTTCTGTGTAGCGCGGGTGGTAGTCGACAATGTCGATGTGATTATTCATCTTGAATGATGTCGATGCATGGCGATGTGGGGACCGTTATGTCAGCGTGTCGTTTTAGACAGCAGGGCTGAATAATTGCAGTGCGCGTGAGTAAAAGACGCTATTCGGGTCTTCCTCATAATCACCAAACGGTGAGCACGTATCAAAGCCGAAACGTTGGTATAGCTTTCTTGCGGCCTCGAACTCGGGTTCAGCGCCTGTTTCTAAGCTAAGGCGCGAATATTTTCGACGGCGTGCTTCTTGAAGGATGTATGCGAGCAAGTTTGCAGCCACGCCACGACGTAGGAAGTTTTCAGAGGTTCGCATTGATTTGATTTCACCATGGCCTGGGCCGATTTGTTTTAGCGCACCACAGCCCGCAATTTCGCCATCAATCCATACACTCCAAACCGTGACATTGGGGTGTTGAAGGGCGGTAATGTCTAATGCGTGAACACTTTCAGGCGGGCTAATCTCATACATGTTTGCGAGGTGTTGATGGAGAAGATCTTGGATTTCCTTTCCTGATAAATCATCGACGCGTATTTCCATTGATCTTTTCTCCCATCGTTATTGACCCTTTGCAATTTGCCCTTTGTTTAGGCGCTGTTCAAGTTTCCGAATCCAAAGAGTTTGAGGTGTTATATGCAACTGGGTTGGCATGTGTGTCTACATATTGATTTGATATCAAAATGATGTGCGAACAATTAAAGATTGTGCAGGATAAACGCGTAATTTATGAAGTGACGAAATGTGGACTGTGTATCGTTGAAACTAAGAGCTTACTCACGAAAGACAATGTGACGATCGCGAGCTTGTCTTAATTTAATGATAGATGAGTGTTTATTTAGACAGAACGCACCGTACAAAAGTGTGGAGATTGCGATACGATATCCCATATAAAGAGCCAGAGAGAGGCAGAGAGAGAAGCGGAAAAAAGCAGAGAGAGAAGCCACAATACTTCTCCCTCTATATATACCTGTCAGAGAGCGAACATCGTCTAGGCATGCGTCGCTTTTTGCGCTGCTCTCTTTGCCAGCCTTTGCCTGCTTCGCCCCATCAAAAGCAGGCTCAATAACACCAGCCCAATGCCCACCCACTGAAGTGGCCCTAGGCTTTCACCTACCAAGACTATCCCTAAGGTAACTGCCGCGACGGGGTTTAGCATACTGATCATCGCCATGGCGTCAGGGCCGATTCGTTTAATTGAACGCGAAAATGCCCAATAGGCAAACGCACTGTTCAAAACGCTGACCCAAACAATGCCGGGTAAAGCATCAAGCGTGATGGGCTTCGGCGCGCCTTCCACCAAAAACGCAATGGGCGCGAGCATGAGCCCGCCCAAGGTTAATTGCCATGCGGTGAGCCTGAAAATATCAGTGACTGGCCAATTTTTTAGCCACAACGTCGCACGTGCAACCAGCGCTGTTGCGACCAATGCTGCAGCCGCACCGACAGGATCAATGTCGGCGGTGGGATTCAAAATCAGAACGACGCCTGAGAGCCCCAATATCGCGAGCGACAGCATTCTGAGTTCAGGCTTCTTACCTTCCACCAACCATTGCATGAACATCAATTGAAGTGGAAGTGTTGCACCGAGTGTGCCTGCAACGGAGCCGGGCAAGCGATAAGCGGCAATAAAGAGAAGCGGGAAGAAGGCCACGATATTGAAGGTGGTGAGGAGCGTGAGCCTACCAAACGGCAGCGGTGGTTTGCCCGGTTTTAGCAGCATCAGGAGTAAACCGGCAGGTAGCGCACGCCAAACTGCTACCCAAAATGGCGACATATCGTGGAGAAACAGACTTACTGCTGCATAAGTGCTGCCCCAGAGAATGGGAACGGTGGCGGCGAGTAAGTAGTTAATCACGGTGTTTCCTCAATAAAGTCAACCAAAAGGAGCAATCATCTTTTTGAAAAATATCTTTTCTAAAAGATAAATTATTCGCTTTGTCTATTTGGATCAAGTATCTTTTTGGAAAGATAAAATATGGAGGTGTTATGAAGCAGGATCATGTTGATACCATCCTTGCTCAGTGGCAGGTTCAACGGCCTGATTTAGATTGCTCGCCGATGGGCGTGATTGGCCGAATGGACAGAGCAAATCACTTGATGAAACTGGGTTTAGAAGAGGTGTTCAAACAGTTTGGTCTCATGAGCAGCGAATTCGATATTTTGGCGACGTTGCGTCGCGCAGGTGAGCCGGTGACACCGACTGAAATGTATCAAATCTTGATGTTTTCTTCGGGCGCGATGAGTACACGTGTTGATGGTTTAGTGAAACGCGGCCTTGTGGTACGTCAAGCCAGTGAAACCGACAGAAGAAGTTGTTTGGTGACGTTGACGGACGAAGGACGAACCTTGATTGATACAGTGGTCTCTACGCACGTGGATAATGAACATCAAATGCTGAATGCGTTGACGGAAAAAGAGCAAGCAACCTTGGCATCTTTGTTGCGGAAATGGCTGGCCGCGAACGAATAAAGCGGTCTTTTCTTTCATGCTTTTTTCAATCCTAACGGTAACAGAAATAACGCTTGCGGCGTTTTGCATTGGGTTAAACTGATTCTATTGATGATGCTAAACAGCCATTCAAAGGGGAAAGTGATGCAAATGATGCCAATTAGCGACATTGTAAAACTCGACCTGCATTGGGTGCGTGGAGAAGATGCTCGCTTTACTGCCATCATGAAAAGCCTAAAGCGAGGAGAGGCCATTAATCAAGCGATCAAGCTGATTCAATGTGCCTGCGGGAAAACCTATATTCTCCAAGATGGCGGTCATCGTATTACTGCGGCGCACAAACTCTTCCTGCAAACCGGCAAAGACACCTTGATCCCCGTTGATATTTTCCAATCAGACATCCCCTAACGCCGCCTTACTCTTCAAAAGCCTGCGTGGGTACACCAATTTGTTCGATCGCAAACTGTCGAAAGAGGAGTTTGGAAACCTAGGACAAGACATCATCTATTTGATTGAGATGTTTAAAGAGATGTAACCCTCGCGATAAGTACTTTTCAGGCTGCCTCCCTAGCGTCGTCAACTGTTTCTTTATTCAGCGTAAAGTCCCTCGTTGAACATGTGAAAATGCCTTCTTGTTTACCTAACGCTATTTTTCATGCCTCTTAACGCTTTGGCGTCTTTGACTTTGAATAATACCAAGATGAAATGGCATCCAAATTACTTCCTTTAAATTCAACTGTTAGTAGGAAACATTTTGCGTATCTTATTTTTGATGCAATACGCCCTGCGATGTCAGCGTTATAGTTCAGCACAATACACAAGCACATTCTGAGTGGCGTTTTTTTGCTATCCAGCATGTGAATACAAAGCGTTAACATATTAATAAATATAAAAATAACAATAGAGTCGGTGGCTTGAACAGGATGTTTGTTGTTGAGTTGTTTAGGAGTAATTCAATCCGACAGAGGGAGCCGTTCATGCTTTATGTAGATGGGCTGATAACCGCGTTACCGGCTATGAACAAAGAAACCTACCGACGATTGTTGCAAGAAGTCGTCCCCCTTATTCGTGCTTATGGCGCAATCAATATTGTGCAATGCAGCGATCAAGAATCCTCTTCTTATTTAGGTCTCATCGAGTATCACAATGCCAGTAAGGTAGTGGTGTTTTCGTGGATTGTTTGGCCTTCAAAGGAGATGCGGGATAGAGGCATGCAAAGCATGCTCGCAGACCCGCGTTTTGAAGCCGTTTTGAACCCTGTCTTACTTGGTGGGGAGCGTATCGAGCTGGATCCCGAGCTATCGCTGAATTGCCATTGACACTTCAACGTCCATATTGTGCCTTGAGCACATCAGACCGCTGAACCACTTCGCGCTTTTTTGCGAGCATCGCCTTTGCGTGTTGTATTCCTTTACGCTGCATTTTTGTTCATGTTAAAACAAGTACATCACTTCAGAACCGACAGGGACGTGTTCATGAACAAATCGATCATCTCGAAAGACGAGATTGAAAAGATGCAAGGCACAACCAAAACACATTTCTTAAATTCAAATGCTGTTCGCACCAATAAATCCCTTGGGGATCTTGTGGGGCTTACGGGGTTTGGTTTTCACATCGTCGAGATTGAACCTGGCTATGAATCGACGGAATACCACGTGCATTACTTTGAAGATGAGTGTGTTTATGTGCTCGAAGGCAATGCAGAGGTCACCATAGGTGAAGACACGTTCAATGTTGGGTCGGGCGATTTTATCGGCTATCCCGCCAATGGGTTGCCACACACCATGATAAATACGGGCACCGAGACGTTGCGCTGCATTGTTGTTGGGCAGAGGCTTGCACACGATGAGGCTGATTATCCTCGCCTAAACAAGCGGATATTTCGCAACCAAGACCGACCTTGGCAAGTCGTGGACATTGAACACATTGATTTACCTGGAGGGAACATAGGGAAGAAATGATGCTGAAAGATAACGTCAAACGCATCGCATTGGTGACAGGCGCCAGTCGTGGCATTGGGGCTGCAACCGCCATTCGCTTAGGGGCGGAAGGGTATACCGTCTGTGTGAATTATATTTCTAACGTGGAAGCGGCAGAATCCGTGGTGCGTCGCATTGTTGATGCGGGTGGTGATGCGTTCTGTGTTCAGGCCGATGTGTCAAAAGAAGCGGAGGTGCTCGCGCTTTTTGCTGCAATTGACCGCATGTCGTTTCCATTGGGAGCGCTTGTGAACAATGCGGGTGTGTTGTTTACCCAAAGTAAGTTGGTAGATATTTCCGCAGATCGTATTGAAAAGGTGCTTGCAGCCAATGTGACGGGTAGCCTGCTGTGTGCACGTGAAGCGGTGAAACGCATGTCTACTGAATTTAACGGGCAGGGTGGGGTTATTGTTAATGTATCCTCGGCAGCATCACGAACGGGTTCGCCTAACGAATATATTGATTATGCGGCGAGCAAAGGGGCGGTGGATGCATTCACCCTTGGTTTGTCAAAAGAAGTCGCGGCTGAAGGTATTCGTGTTAACGGTGTGCGCCCCGGCCTGATTTATACAGACATTCATGCTGATGGCGGCGAGCCAAATCGAGTCGATCGTTTAGCGTCTCGTATTCCGATACAGCGCGGTGGCACAAGTGAGGAAGTGGCGGCGTCTATCTGTTTTCTGCTCTCCGATGACGCGTCGTTTATCACAGGGTCGATCATTGATGTGACAGGCGGTTTATGAGTTTCTCTCTCACACTCGAGCGCTGTTAGTTTGGTTAATAATTGCTCAATAGTCTGATATTACAGCCTTTTATCATCAGTAGATCTTCGACGCACTCTAAACAATAATCCATATTTATGGAATAATATGCATTCCTATGAGGATGTGCGCTGACAGTGAACGCGTTTCTTAAAACCAAACATTATCGGGTTTTATTTGAACGGTTTTCGCCAATGGCACTGCATTTAAGGTTGTATGGATACCGTCATGAAATTCTTAGCAAGTTGGGCTGTCGTGTTACTCACCATGTGCAATGTCTCTTTGGTGTTTGCTGGGCAGCATGCCGAACAGAACAATCGCCCTAATTATGAAAGGCATTGGTCGACTGAAAGTGAGCCTGTTTGCCGCGCTAACCTTCTGACTTCTTTGTTTCATCAACAAGTAACCTACAGCGATAGAGAAAGCTCGCCACAAGTAAAGAAAAGGGCAGAAGAAAGTATTGATGCGGCGCGATTGGCGTACGAAGAAAGCGGAAGTTACTGCAATGCTGGGTTGGCATTGAGACGGATTTTAGAAGCGCCAACCCATGCCGATGTTTCCGCCACTCCCTCAGAGCAAACGCAGTAAAAAAGGCGAGCTCACGCAGGAAAGGCAATACGAGAAAAATAAAGCGCTGGCGACTTATCCCAATGGGTGCCAGCGCTGCGTTCATATGCTGAAACTGTGTTCTGCGAAAACGTTGCGAGTTAGCCTTCTTGCTCGGTTTTCGTTTGCAGTTCGAGTAACAAATCGTCTTCTGCAATTTCAACGGATTTTTGATTCAAAATGCGTTCGCAGAACACGGTCATAAAGTCTTCTCGAATAAGCTGTTCAAGCTCAGTTGCACGCTCGGTTGGACAGAAGAGTCGAACATGCACTTGTTGGTCACCCAAGCTGGTTGTTGTCACGTGAATGTGCGGATCTGCACCAGGAAGATCGACACCCGCATGGCGCTCTATCACATGGTTATAGCGAGTGGCAACTTCGTAGAAATCCTCACAGTGATCATCAATACGTGCCAGCAAACTCGGTATTAACGGGAAGAGGTTGGCCGTTTCTTTAATCGTGATACTGAATTCGTGGTACACATAACGCTTCATGAAGTTCAGGTTTTTCACGGGTGTGGTGAAGAATAAGCTGTTAGGGAAGGTGACGGTTTTCCCGGTGTAGTTGTACGTACCGTGGTGAAGATCAATTTCTTGGATTTTTGTCGCCATCAAGTTGTGCTCAATGACCTCTCCACACTGAGAGCCGACCTCTATCCATTCACCAATTTGAAATGAGCGGGAACTGGCGCGTTGTATAGAGCCCGTAAAACACAGAATGATTTCTTTTGATGCCACAACCACAGCAACCGCGATTGCCGTTAAAGAGAGGGCAAATTCGTTGATTTCTGAACGCCACAAAAGGAACATCACAACCAGTAAGATGGTGAAAGTGCCGTTTTTCGTTCGTGAGATCCACTTGCGCTGGTCTTCGCTGAGGAAGTTTGTTTCGCCCCAAATGAAACGGATCAAAATACGCCGGATTATCCAAATCACGGTGATGACTAAGAGCGTGAAAAGAAACTTATGCTCGGTAAAGAAGGCGATGGCCTGTCCTAGGTATTCCAAAACTCATTCCCAATATTGAAGACATAACAATAAGTATACCCAAGTAACCTTAAGGTGCTTATTCAGTAAAACTCGCCTTTTGGGAGCCGCTGAATCCCGCATCTTGAGGTTATTTGGGTATATAACATCTCACAGTAAAGGGTATGGTTGGCCTGATCAAGGCTAGCTTGATTCTGTTTTAAACTTGGGGTTTAAAACCTTTACCTGTATCAATATATATACCCAAACAACTTGAAGATGCTCGATGTCAGAGGTCCTCAGAGTGTTCAATTCAAGGCAAATTCTTGTAGGAATAGTCATTCTATTTCACAGGAAGTTAACGATGAAGTGGACGCTCTGAGGGCCTCCTTTCGGGCGAGTTTACTGACGCCATGCTCGGTGTTGTCCCTGTTTTGATGGAGATCACTACATCGGCAAAGGGACGCCTTGATCATAACGTCAGTAAAGCTCGCTGACCCCGGCATCTTCAAGTTGTTTGGGTATACACCATGTAATATTTCCCCCTGGCGATGGTTGGCATTGCCGAGTGCGCGGGCGTGATCCCACCGATATCCTCCAGTACATCCTTTCTTCTTCATCAATGTCGCGTCGTTGAGCCACTCAAAAAAGACACATTTATGTATGTATCTTATGTCTATTTGTCCTAAAAAATAGGCATTTAAAGGAGGTGTTAACCCTAATTTACATGTTTCATCGTGAAGCAACCCTCGTGTTCGTTCTTTATTTTTATAATTAAACTTCTGATTATTAAAAAATATTAATTGAAAGTTAAATAACACTGAAAAACATAGTCTCTAAAATAAGTCATAAGCATTAAAAAAGAACCATTATGACTCGATCAACAACCCATGCTAGACCATGATTAATTATTAGTGATTTAAATGGTTCATAAATGGGAAAAAGGAGCTGTGATGAAAAGGAAGCGGAATGTCATTTCGGGTCTCATTCCTGCCGTTTTGCTCTCGACAGCGGCGAGCGGTGCCATTGTTGAATCAGTGAGTGATGTGAGTGTGCTGTCTGAGGAAGCCCCTGTTGCGGCGGCCCGTTTGAGTAGTCAACAAGGGTTAACGGGGATCTACCCAAAAGAGACAATCACGCTACCCAATGGGAAGGTAAAAGTTCGTCACCAGCAATATTATCAAGGCATTCCTGTCAGAAAAGGGCGTGTTGTAACGACGAAGGAAAGCAACAGTCACCAGCAAGCTCGTGGCAACCGAGTAATGGGGTTGAGCGCTGAGTTGCCTTCCGTTGTTCCTTCGATGAGCCACCAACGTGCACTTCAACAGCTGAAGAACCAATACCTTCTTGGTGTACCTGCTGCCACCATTGTGGTGCCAGAAAATGAAGAAAGTGAGCTCTTCGTTTGGCTTGATGATAGCGTTCCACGCTTAGTGTATGAAGTCAGTTTCTTTATCCCTTCCAGCAAACCTTCTCGACCTCATGCATACATTGATGCGAAATCCGGTGAGATCTTAAAAATGTGGGAAGGTCTTGCACATGCCGAAGCGACTGGGCGAGGCCCCGGCGGCAATGAGAAGACGGGCCGATACGACTTTGGTACTGACTACGATGGATTTGCTATCACTAAATTGGGCACGACATGTACCCTAGAAAACAGCAATGTTAAAACCGTTAACTTGAACCATGGCAGCTCCGGATCAACGGCCTTCTCTTACAACTGTAATGACGGCAATAACACCAACACCGTGAAATCAATCAATGGTGCCTATTCTCCGATGAATGACGCGCATTACTTTGGCGGTTTAGTGTTCGAAATGTTTAATGAATGGTTGGGCATGTCGCCGCTAACAGGCCAGTTAGTGATGCGTGTTCACTATGGCAGCAACTATGAAAACGCATTTTGGAATGGCTCGTCCATGACATTTGGGGATGGTCATTCACGCTTTTACCCACTCGTTGACATTAACGTATCTGCTCATGAAGTGAGTCACGGTTTTACCGACCAAAACTCCGATTTGATATATAGCAATATGTCGGGGGGCATTAACGAATCCTTCTCTGATATTGCGGGTGAAGCTGCGGAGTTTTATTGGAAAGGTTCTGTGGATTGGAAGGTCGGCGCGGCCATTTATAAGGGGTTTGGCGCACTGCGATATTTTGAGACACCGTCAGATGACGGTCGTTCTATCAACCATGCGAATCAGTATTACAATGGCATGGACGTACACTATTCAAGTGGCGTGTTTAACCGTGCTTTTTATCTATTGGCCAATACCGACGGGTGGGACATAAGAACTGCCTTTACGGCATTTGCGATGGCAAACAAAATCTATTGGGAAGCAGATTCGACCTTTGATGAAGGGGCGTGTGGCGTGGTGAATGCCGCCAATGATCTTGACTACAATACCACGGATGTTGTGAACGCGTTTAACACCGTGGGTGTGTTTGCTTGTCTCGCGACCACGTCGCTTGAAGACGAGGAGCCAGTATCGAATCTGAGTGGTGGATCTGGCGAAGAAAGCTACTTCTCTTTCACTTTGCCACTCAATACGGAATCGACCAGTGTGACCTTGAGCGGTGGTACGGGTAACGCTGACCTTTATGTCAAATTCAACGCTTTACCGACAGAGTCTGACTACGACTGTGTGTCGAAGACGTCAGACAACAATGAATACTGTGACGTTTCTTTCCAAGGTAGCGGTGAATACAATGTTCTTGTTGTCGGACAAACCGCATACAGTGGTGCGAGCATCGTGATGGATACGACTGAATTGCCCCCTCAGGAGTTAGTGTTGGGATCTTCAGTCACGAACTTATCAGGTGCGAGAAGCGATACCTTATTCTATCGTTTCGTGATTCCAGAAGACGGCAGCAATCTACGAGTTAGAATTGCAGGTGGTTCGGGCGATGCTGACTTGTATTTGAAAAAGGGAAGCTCACCATCGCAATCCGATTACGACTGTCGCCCTTATTACTACGGCAACAATGAATCTTGTACGGCATCGGGTGTGGCGGGTGATGAGTTCTATATCATGTTACATGGTTATTCTGCCTACTTCGGTGTGACACTGTCACTATCTTTGGATACATCTACCCAACCACCTGAAGAGCGCGCTGATCCGATTGATCCATCAGTACCTGTCTCGAATATCGAAGGGCTTGAAGGCGATGCCATTTACTATTCCTTCACTGTCGGCTCAGCAGGCATTCTTTCTGCCAACGCTGGTGGTGGCTCAAAAAATGCGCTGAGTGCAGCGACGTATTCCGGGGGTGGGGTGACGATTACCATGTCAGGAGGATTGGGTGACGCAAACCTCTATGTACGAGGAGGCTCAGCCCCGACAACCTCGGTATATGATTGTCGCTCGACATCAACGTCTAACCAAGAAAGTTGCTCATTGACCAACATGTCTTCAGGTACTTATTACGTGATGATTTACGGGGCGACGGCGTTTGAAGGTGCAACACTCTCTATGGCAGAAACTTCATCCTCCACAACGGCATCAGATGGCGGCGGGGGTGGACATGCCTTGTGGTTGTTAGCGTTCATGCTGTTTGGTGGGGCTTTGCGAACGCACCAGAGAGGCTACAACGCGCGCTGAATGTAACTTAGGCACGCTGAATTTATAGTGCAAATCCGTTAGCAAATCGATGGTTAACAAAAAAGCACAGTGAGGAGACGCGCTGTGCTTTTTCTTATGTGGCTGTTAACGTGCAAGTTTCTCGCGGGACAATTGCGCACCGTTATAAGCGTCTTGCTCTTTGAGATAGACCAACAGGTTTTTGGCGGCTTGCTCGGGAGACGCAAAGGTTGTGTCTAATTCAATGTCGTAGGTGAGGTGTTGATGCACGAGGTTGAATTCGCTTTCAGCAAGGCCGATGGCGCGATCGCCGCGTTGCCTTTCCCGTTCTGTTGCTTCACGCAAATCGCATTTTACCCCCACGAAGCAAATGTCGAATTCAGACAATGCGTTCAGCATGTTGAGTTTTTCTACAGGAAGTGTCCATGCATTATCAAGGATCAGGTAACAACCTGCGTTAGCCAGTCCACGTGCGGCTTGGTGATACCCCTCAATCAGTGTTGGGTAGTTGTACCCTTCACGGGTGATGGCTTTTCCTTCCATCATTTTGTGAAGATCACTGGGGGGAAGGGCGTAAAGTACGCTATCAATACTGAAGTTCAAATACTGGCGAGGAAGCATTTCAATCAAAGACTTTGCAACGCTGGTTTTTCCCGCACTGCCTGTACCATTTAGAACAATCACATTTGGAAACATACACTTCCCCTCAACATAAACGTTAACCCTTATTTAAATAGGCTTATTGATTGGTGTATATACGCTATGTTGCTTAATTGAGGCGAGTTCTCATCAGCTACGTGTAAAGGATGAAAAAATATGACGCCGCGATGAGAATGTTGCGAATTGCTGGGTTGCGTTGGGCGTAAAAAAGCCCCGTTAATGCGGGGCTTAGAATTATACCAAGACCTTAAGCGCGCAGTTTAGCGCTTAAAGGTCACGTCTTCTGTTTTATCTAGGTGCAAAGACGTGGTTGCAGGTTGGGTTTCTGCAATCACTTTACCGTTGCGGATAGAGTAACGAACGGGTACTTGGCGACGCAAGGCGTCGAAATCGTTTTCAGCAGGTAAGATAAGCAAGTTACCTGCTTTGCCTACTTCCACACCGTAACTGTCAGTGATGTTCAGCGTACGAGCCGATTTGTGGCTGATGAGATCAAGGGACTGGTTAAGTTGGTCGTACCCCATGATCTGACAAACATGCAGACCCATGTGAAGTACTTGGAGCATGTTGGCAGTGCCTAGCGGATACCATGGATCGAACACATCATCGTGGCCAAAACAGACGTTGATGTCCGACGCCAGCATCTCTTTCACGCGGGTAATGCCGCGGCGTTTTGGATAATCATCGAAGCGGCCTTGCAAGTGAATGTTCACCAATGGATTGGCCACAAAACTGATGCCTGACATACGCAGTAATCGGAACAAGCGGGACGCATACGCACCATTGTATGAGTGCATTGCCGTTGTGTGGCTCGCCGTGACTTTGTGCCCCATATCGAACTTGTGCGCGAGGGCTGCAACGGTTTCGACAAAGCGTGATTGCTCATCGTCAATTTCATCACAGTGTACATCGATCAAACGATCGTATTTGCGCGCCAATTCAAAAGCGAAATGCAGAGATTCGACACCATATTCACGGGTGAATTCGAAGTGTGGAATCGCGCCGACAACATCCGCACCTAGCTTCACCGCCTCTTCCAGCAGTGCTTTACCGTTCGGGTAAGACAAAATGCCTTCTTGCGGGAACGCAACGATTTGGATATCTACCCATTCCTTCATCTCTTCTTTTACTTCAAGCATGGCTTTCAGTGCGATGAGGGTAGGGTCTGAAACATCAACATGCGTGCGAACGTGTTGAACGCCGTTTGCGATTTGCCATTTTAGGGTTTGTTTCGCGCGCGCTTTTACATCGTCAATAGACAGAAGAGCTTTACGCTCTGCCCAGCGCTCAATGCCCTCGAACAAGGTGCCCGAAATGTTCCAGCTTGGTTCGCCTGCCGTTTGGGTGGTATCAAGGTGAATGTGGGGCTCACAAAATGGTGGTAGCGCCATGCCACCTTCTGCATCAAGCACGGGGGCGTTTGTTTGCAGTGTGGCTTCATTGGGTTCGATTGCACGGATAACGCCGTCTTCAATCAGAATTTGCGACAGGCTTTCTTGCCCGCGAATGACAACGTTTTTAATTAGCATAGTTGCTGACATGGTTTAACCCTCTTACACGCGAGCTGAAGTGTTTTGTTTGTTCGCGTTTAGCATATCTAAAATCAAGAAACTGATTGCGCCGCCAAGTACTGCATTTAAAGGTACAACACCTGGAAGTAAATGACCTGAAGCGATACCAATGGCGACACCGGCAATGGCTGCCCAATTGACGGTTTGAAACTCTGCATTGGCAAAGTCCTTATAGCGTTCACGATGCTTGATGAAATCGGCGATGATGATACCACCGATTGGCGGAATCGCTGCCGAAAGGAAGGTCAGCCAGCCCACGAAATTGTTGTACAACCACAGTGCGCAAAGCGTACCGATAATGCCATTAGCTACCGACAGGTATTTGCTTGGCAGCCCCGTGATGTTTGAGAAGCCAAGGCCAGAAGCATAAAGGGCATTGTCGTTCGTCGTCCAAATGTTTAATCCCAGGACGATAACGGCAGGAATCAACAATCCTTGCATCATCATTACTTCTGAAATATCGGCTTGGCCCGTTGCGCCGCCGCCCGCTGCGCCGAAGATAAACATCAAGCTGTTACCGATAAAGAAGGCAACCATAGTAACAACCACTGCGGTGCGTGGGCTTTTGCCGAAGCGTACAAAGTCTGCGGTGAGTGTGCCTGCGGAAATGAACGAACCGACAACAAGCGCGAGTGCCGTGGAGAAGTTGATTGGGTTTTCAGGGGAAAGGGCTTGGAGTTGTTCGATACCGCCTACGCTATCGATGGCTTCGAGAACAGAGTAACCACCGAGAAAGGCGATGGCTGGAACCGCGATGGCAGATAAAATCATGAGGGCGGCAATGCCGAAGTAAACCGTTGCTGTCATTGCCAGCCCCGCCACAGCGATAAGTATGTTGGTATCAATCCCTGTTGCTTTTTGAACGGGGAGGGCAAACATTGCGACGCCAACACCGAACCAGCCGACCTGTGTACCACCAAGAATGAGAGAAGGAAGCCAAGAGCCTTTAGCGCCGAAGGAGAAACGTGCAAGAAGGTGAGTTGAAAGACCAGATGAAGCGCCGATGTAGCCAAGAATAGAAGTGTAAATACCGAGGAGAAGGTTTCCGAGAAGCACAGCGAGGAAAAAATCATTGAATGAGAGTCCAGTGCCTAACGTTCCTCCTGTCCACATACTTGCTGAAAAGAAGGTTAAACCTAACATAACCATTGTCAGCGAAAGCACACCCTTGCGGGCTGCCATTGGAACTGGCCCTAAACTGTAGTTATTATCCGTCGCCATTTTCACACCTTTATAACAAAAACAAAATCGCACGTGGATCACGATGTGTGGGTAAACGGCGCGGTATTTTATAGGGCAAAAAGACGATGTCAATCTAACTTGTATTTAAAGTCGCAATAATTAAATTTAATCAAGCTAACCTTATGTAAATAATGGAAATTGATTTTCATTCTGAATTGTGGTTTTGGCGTGTTAGAGGCGGCGCAAACCGTTGCTTTCAAGGAATCAATGTTAATTTCCTTACCTATTCAATTAATTCAGGTGAAATTCTTATTATCAGTGGGTTTCTGTTAGGGCTTTCATCTCTGACGCGGCGCTGAAGGATCCCCTCATAATTCGCTCAACCCTGATGAATGTGTCAGCCTC
>JBELME010000069.1:0-16629 GCA_042096095.1 Enterovibrio sp. | reverse complement strand
CCTCTCGTCGATAGAAGCACAGTGTCTGGCTTTCGCCGTGTCACTTTCGTTTCTCATTACCGCTGCGCGCCAGTTCTGGATTTTCACCAGATTCCCAGCTGGAAGTAAAAAGCGCGCAGATTATAGTGAAGTCAGCGCGCTATTGATACTTTGATAGTGAGATCTGAGTCCTATTTGGACCGCAAAGAAGACGGAGTGTTACCAAAAAACTAGTAACTGAGGCTGACGAAATCGACTTCTTCGACATCCAATTTCATCTTTATATAGACAGTTAGCACGAAGAAGAAATTGGCGAGAAGATTCGCAAAGCGCGGCAGTACAGGTTCAAACGGCACGCCTGATTCATCCAAGCGGTGCAGCAAACGAACGGTTTTCTTCGACCCTGTACGGCATTGGTGCAACGCCATCACAGCGACAGGGCCACGAGGCAATACGAAGCGAGAGATTCGCCCTTTGCTGGCTTCGTTGTAATAGTCATAACGCGCGTGAAGCCATTCAAGGTCTTCTTCGAAGATCGCCGTCTTCCCACGAACAGAACCGTTAAGATGATAGATCTTAGGGTGAAGGGTTTCGAGGTCAGCCACCACATCATCAAACCCTTCGGGCATTTGTGCCAACACCATACCGACCAAGCTGCACAACTCATCGGTATGTACCTCATAGTCGCACGTCAACGCCGATTCATAGATGAAGGGATAGCAAATTTCTTTACGGTTTTTGGGTTTTCGAAAGGTCATGATCATTCCAGCCATAGCAAACTGCGCCAATATTATCCTAAGCACTCCGTTTACGCTGCCACATTGTCCGATTGGCGAAAAAGTCAGCGAAAAGGCTGGACAATATGGATGGGCTACTTACAATTTGCGCTCATTTTTAGTTACGCAGGTTAGGTAATATGAGCAACACCCTGATTGACACCCGCCAGTATCAGGCACAGCTGGACGAGAAAATTGCCCGCATGAACGAGGCATTTAGTGCGTTCAACACGCCTGAACTCGAGGTGTTTCCGTCTCCAGACAAGCACTATCGTATGCGTGCAGAGTTCCGCGTCTGGCATGAAGGGGATGATCTCTATTACATCATGTTCAACCAAGAGACGAAGGAAAAGTATCGCGTGGATGCATTTCCACAAGCGAGCCGCATCATCAATGATCTGATGCCTCTTTTGGTCGACGCGATTAAGCCCATCGAAAGCCTGCGTCGCAAACTCTTCCAAGTCGATTTTCTCTCTACTTTGAGCGGTGAAGTACTGGTTTCAATGCTTTACCACCGCCAACTGGATGAAGAGTGGGAGAAGAACGCGCGTGAACTGAAACAAAGCCTGAATGACGAAGGGTTTAACCTGAACTTAATTGGCCGTGCACGTAAGCAGAAAATCATCATCGACCGCGATTACGTGGTTGAAAAGCTGACGGTTCACGATCGCACACTGACTTACCAGCAGATCGAAAACAGCTTCACGCAGCCAAACGGCAAAGTCGCAGAGAAGATGTTGGAATGGGCAGTAGACTGCACCCAAGATAGCACGGGTGACTTGCTTGAGCTTTACTGCGGTAACGGCAACTTTTCATTGGCACTGGCACACAACTTCGAGCGCGTCTTAGCGACTGAATTGGCGAAGCCGTCAGTGGAATCAGCGCAATTCAACATTGCCGCCAATAATGCTGACAACGTACAAATCATCCGCATGTCTGCAGAAGAGTTTACGGAAGCGATGGAAGGTAAGCGCGAGTTTCGTCGCCTTCAGCAAGCAGGTGTTGATCTAAAAAGCTATCACTGCAACACCATCTTTGTTGACCCACCACGCTCAGGCATGGATGAAGGGACTTGTCGTATGGTTCAAGCCTACGACCGCATTCTTTACATTTCTTGCAACCCTGAAACACTGAAAGAAAACCTTGAGATTCTTTCTGAAACACACCGCGTTTCTCGTTTTGCGCTGTTTGACCAGTTCCCATATACCCACCATATGGAAGCGGGTGTCATGCTGGAACGTAAATAGCCCAGCAAACACAATGCAATAAAAAAGGAGCCTAGCGGCTCCTTTTTTACGTTTAGTCGAACAAACCTGATGGCTTATTCTTCAACGGCTTCTTTTTTACCTTTCAACCAACCCATGCGATGGAAAATCCAAAACGCCAGGATCATGGTCACAATGATAGAGAAGAAATTACCGCCGAGGTCTGGCACCTGCATACGTACAAATGCCGAATATCCGAACGCACCTACCAAGAAACACGCAAACGCGATAAGCGGCGTACCTTCAGTGAGAGGTTGTGTGAGGTGTTGCTGGTAGAAACAGTAGATAGACAAAACAAACGCGATAATTGGGAAAATCGAGAATGCTACGCTATCAACGAACAGCGTCGACAATGTCGCACTGCCACATAAACCCGCGATAACCGCGAGGAGGAGAAATTTACGCTCAGATTGATGATTTTGTTCCATAATTCTTACCTGCCTGAAGACAACTTATCCTTGAGAGCATTGCGTTCCCGCTCTTTGCGGTACCAGTAAGCGCCCTTTGCAATCATGCGCAATTGTGTCACCAATCGCTCAGCGAGTTCAGCACGTGCTCGTTTGTCCAGATCGAGTGCTTCTGCACCAGAACTGAATACCAAGGTCACACATGCTTCCGCCTGATTATAGGCTTCATCACGGGTTAGTCCGGTTTTCGCTTCGAAGTATTCTGTCAATTCAGCCACAAAGTGCTGAATCTCACGGGCCACAGCCGCGCGGAATGCTGTCGATGTACCAGAGCGTTCACGCAATAACAGCCTGAACACGTTCGGGCTGCTTTCGATAAATTCCATGAAAGTTTCTACTGACGTTCTGACCACACTGCCTTCGGTCGCGATGCGTTGGCGCGCTTGTCGCATCAATTGACGCAACAGCAAACCGCCTTCATCAACCATGGTCAGGCCTAATTCATCCATGTCTTTAAAGTGACGATAGAAAGATGTCGGTGCAATACCGGCTTCTCGCGACACTTCACGGAGGCTTAAACTGGAAAAGCTGCGATCGGCGCTGAGATGACTAAATGCAGCATCGATCAACGTACGACGTGTTTTTTCTTTCTGTTGAGCTCTTATTCCCATCGCCAGTGTTTACCTCATGAAATCTAACCGCAAACTATACCCGCTTTTTACAAGGAGTTCAGTGGGTCTAACTGTTCGTTTTTGCAATCCCTGTGTTAGATCACCACAACGAGACAGAATTATGACGCGAAGAGCGACCTTTTCGCCCAAAGTTGCGTGATCACCTACGCTGATTAGTAGTGAGTGTGTTCTCGTTAAGCGCCTGCGGCGTTACAATCAGCTCGCGATTCTTAACATAATGAAAACAAAAGGTCATAAGGATATGAGCAAAGCATCCCCTACATCGCCTAGCCATTTTGACGTTATCGTGATTGGCAGTGGCCCTGGCGGCGAAGGTGCCGCCATGGGTTTAACCAAAGCTGGTTTACGCGTTGCTGTCGTCGAAAAAGAAGAGACCGTCGGTGGTGGTTGTACCCACTGGGGCACCATCCCATCTAAAGCGTTGCGTCATACCGTTAGCCGTATTATCGAGTTTAATAAAAGCCCGATTTATTCAGGCGATAACCGATATGTCCACAGTACATTTTCAGCCATTCTCGGGCATGCACAATCTGTGATCGGAAAGCAAACCCGTATGCGCCAAGGCTTCTATGACCGAAATGCCTGCTCAATCCTGCACGGCAGTGCGCGTTTTAGCGGCACGAATGAACTGCAAGTCACCGCAAAAGATGGCAGCGTGGATACCTACACCGCAGACAAATTTGTCATTGCGACTGGCTCTAGCCCTTACCGCCCGAAAGACGTCGACTTCAAACACCCACGCATTTACGACAGTGATTCAATCCTCTCTCTAGAGCACGACCCTCGCCATGTCATTATTTACGGAGCAGGGGTAATTGGTAGCGAGTATGCGTCGATATTCCGTGGCCTTGGCATCAAGGTGGACTTGATCAACACCCGTGATCGCTTGTTGTCTTTCCTTGATAACGAAATGTCTGACTCGCTCTCCTACCACTTCTGGAACAGCGGTGTCTTAATTCGTAACGACGAAACATACGAGCGCATCGAAGGCACGAAAGACGGCGTGATTTTGCACCTGCAATCCGGCAAAAAAATGCGAGCAGATTGCATCCTGTTCGCGAACGGACGTTCCGGTAATACTCACTCACTCAACCTCAAAGCGGTTGGCCTAAAAGCCGACTCTCGTGGCCAACTAAAAGTGAATGACAATTACGGCACCGAAGTGGAACATGTGTTTGCTGTGGGTGATGTGATTGGTTACCCAAGTCTCGCCAGTGCAGCGTATGACCAAGGTCGAATCGTGGCACAAGCCATTGTTGAAGGCCAAGCAGCAGGACGCCTCATCGACCATATTCCAACAGGCATCTATACCATTCCCGAAATCAGCTCAGTCGGCAAAACAGAGCAAGAACTCACGGCAGCAAAAGTGCCCTACGAAGTCGGCCGTGCACAGTTTAAGCACCTTGCACGCGCACAGATTGCGGGCATGGATGTTGGCAGTTTGAAGATCTTGTTCCACCGCGAGACCAAAGAGATTCTCGGGATACACTGTTTCGGAGAACGTGCCGCGGAAATCATTCACATCGGCCAAGCGATATTCGAGCAAAAAGGTGAAGGGAATACCTTGGATTACTTCATCAACACCACGTTCAATTATCCCACCATGGCAGAGGCCTATCGTGTTGCGGCATTGAACGGGTTGAATCGATTGTTCTAAGACTGGGTTCTAACGGTAGTTGTGTCTTATTGTAGGGTTATGAAGATTTTGCTCATGCAGCAAAGACGCTAAATGCGGTACCTTTTTAAGCACTAGATCCAACAAAAAACGGAGCGAATGCTCCGTTTTTTATTGCTGGTATTGAGAAAGCACTAGCCTTCTAAGCGCACGATTTCTCGCCAAGGCAGCCCAGTATCACCCAACACAATAAAGTTCGGGTTTTCGAACGAGTCTCTTTCGTTGTAGGAAAGAGGCGATAAAGTCATGTCCAAAATACGGCCACCGGATTCTTCGACAATGCACTGTGTGGCTGCCGTGTCCCACTCGCCCGTTGGCCCCAAACGCAGGTAACAATCCACCGCACCTTCCGCCACCAAACATGACTTCAATGCCGCAGAGCCTAACGGCACGAGATCATAGTGTCGGCTGGGGTCTAAGCGCTCAGTGATTTTGCTGATGTCTTGTCGGCGACTGATCGCAATCGACAATGACGACATTTCATCATCATGCTTAAGAATGGATAAACGCACTTTCTCGCCATCCGGCATGATTTTCCATGCGCCGTGGCCTTTCGCTGCGTAATACGACACACCCGAGACAGGCCCATATACCACACCCATTACCGGTTGATTGTTTTCAACCAACGCTATGATCGTGGCAAAGTCGCCGCTGCCTGCAATGAATTCTTGCGTGCCATCGAGCGGATCCACCAGCCAATATCTGTCCCACGTTTCGCGTTCAGACAAAGGCACTGTCGCGTCTTCTTCAGAAAGTACCGGAATGTCGGGGGTGAGTGCCGTCAATCGCTCTGTCACTAACTTATGCGCTGCTAAGTCGGCACAGGTGACAGGCGTATCATCGCTTTTTATGTTTTTTTCAAAATCACCACGTTGATAGATATCCAGAATCACTTGTCCGGATGCACGCGCGATTTCAATCACTGGTTGCAGTAGCTGTGACAGCTCCATGTGATACTCCTCTTGGGCCTTCACACTACGACTGTTTTCAATGTCTATTAGTCACTGAAAAAAACGCCGACAGTCTTTACTGGCCGGAAAGATGTTTCAATGCCAACAGCAGTGCAGTAATGCTGCGGGCTTCCCCAAAATCAATGTGAGACAGCAGCGCTTCTGCCTGGTTAACAGGCCAACGAACAAGTTCCAATGGCTCAGGTTCATCGCCCTCGAGCTTCTCTGGGTACAAGTCATGCGCAAGAAATAAGGTCATTTTGCTTGAGAAATACGACGGTGCGAGTACCACTTCTTTCAGCGGTAAAAGTTGGTTAGCGCCAAAGCCGATTTCTTCTTTTAGCTCTCGGTTTGCCGCATCAAGTGCGGTTTCGCCGAGATCGATAAGGCCTTTTGGAAAGCCTAGTTCATAACGCTCCGTTCCGGCAGCATATTCACGCACCAGAAGCAGGTCTCCGTTTTCAGTCACAGGCACAATCATCACGGCATTTCTGCCGCTCGGCTTCATGCGCTCATAGGTTCGCTCTTCCCCATTACTAAAACGCAGTTCCAGGGACTCGATTTGGAAAAGGCGCGATTTCGCAACCACCTTGGCGTCCAAAATCTCAGGGGGCGTGAGTTTCTTTGTCATGTGTTCTCTCCTAACAAAGGCGATTAGCTGCCAAAGCTCAGTCGGTAGCGTCCTTCGTTGTCCGGCTTACCCAGCCAGCTTAACTGATTCTTCATGCTATCGGGTAACGCATCACCGGGAATGAACCAACCATTGATGTTGTAGCGCTGACTCGGATCAAGCGAGAGAGTAAATTCACTCTGCAATGCATCCGATTTGCTGTCACCGTTCAGAACCAGGCTCCCTTCGTTACATGTGACATCCGCAACGACCAATCCAGGATCTACATTGCCCAGTGGCGAGCTTACGCTTCCTTGAGACCAAGCAATGTTACCATCCAGCGTATCGCAAAACGGCTCGTTCATCAGGTAATCTCGCACGGTAACATCAAATTGCCCCGACAAACCCACTGGCAGCGGATAAGGCACGTAGAACTGAATGAATGAGGCAGGTGCTGACAGTAAAAGCTGCTTTGCGAACACACCGTTGAATCCATAACCAACGTTGCCACGGGCTGAAAACCCAGAGCCAGCCAACCGAACAGACACATCCGCCTTTCCGGTAAACAAAGGCAACACGTTCAGCGTCCAATTCAAGGTACCAAGGGGTTGTCCTTGCCATGTCAATTGTTTGGCAGAGCCGTTCCATAGGGTACCCGAGACACCGCTAAACTCGGCGCCCGAGTTCGAAGGCAAATAACGAAGCGCAAAACTCGCAGGAATGTGCACGATACTGCTGGTCACAAGAAGGATGATAAAGACCAGTCCGGTGAAAATTTTTCCTTTCATCTTATCCCCGCCCTAACTGCAGACGTTTCACTTCAACCATGCCTTCGGTATCCGTTTTACCCAAATCGATAAACTTCACCTGCACGCCCTGCGAAGAAGAAAGAAACTCCAACCAAGTCAGCAATGTACTGAAAGGCATGGGTTTCAGCCACACTTGAATGTCTTCTTGTTGCGGCTGCAACCTCACAATTTCCAATTTATAACGCTTAACGCTGCTCGTCACAGCTTGGTTGAGCGGTAATGCGCTCACTTGTGAACGGTTGCCGGTTGCCGCGCGAAGCGCTTCAATTTCTGCAGCTTTTCCATCCACCCAAGCCAGTAACGCTTTTTCGCTTACCAGTTTTTGCTTGGCTTGTTCGGCTCGCTCTTGCAGCGGGCTTATCAATCCCCAATACAAACCGCCCAACAATAGCACTGCAGCTGCCGCCCCTAGCAAGCGTTGCTCGCGAAGCGACAAGCCTTTCCAATACGCGATAAATGCTTTCATTACGACGTCCTCTTCAACACAAAGGCACCCGTGACGCTTTCACGATCGCGGCTTGTTTGGCCAATGCTTGTTTCATATTTACTAGAGAGTACTTCTCGCAACTTATCGAAATCTGCAAAGTCTTTGCCACGAGCATTAAAGCGCAGCTCACCGCGCTTTTGGTCGTAGCGGATAGAGTCCAGACGAATGCCTGACACGCCTTTCAGCATCGGACCCAACTCGTGCAACCACACCATCAAACCGGTTTGCTCACCCGCGCCAGAAAGACGGTTCACTTCCGATTCCATCAAACGGCGCAGGTAACTGGTGGTTGGAATACGTTGATTATTCGGTAACACAGAGCGTAATCGCGTTTCACTTTGCTCACGGAATTCCTTTGCTTGTGCTTCCATTTGGTAAATGCCCGCCACTTTTTCAGCGCCAAGCACAGATAACAACATCCCCGCTGCAATGGCGACACTTCGCCAAGGCTTTAAGTGTTTATAAATTTGGTTTTGCGGTTTGTATCGGCCCGTTAGCAAAGAAGCACGGCTAGACATGGCACCTTGCGCCAGCAGAAGCATCACTAGCTCGGAAGGTTCGCAGCGCCAATTTTCAGGGGCATCTTCAGGCAAGGCGGAATAACTGATCACAGCGCGTTCTTCTGCTTCTTCATCATCGCGCGCATCCGCGACACTCTTCAGCCACATTGGTAGCCAAGCAGGTTCCGCCGTTCCGCCTTGCGTGCCACTCATGCGCACTAGCCAGCGGTTGTTCAACGATGCCACGCTCACAGCGTCGTCATGTAAGGGCAAACACAAACAATCAGGAATAAGGCGCTTCAATGTCATGCCTTCATCGGATAACTCAGAAAGCCAACGCTGCAGAATACGGTGCTCAATCACCGCCACGTGTGCCTGCGTACCTGATTTCCCAAGCAGGGTGACATGCACCTGATCGACATCTTGCGCTAAATCATCTTCAAGCAAGTAAGGCAACACAGTTTCCAACTGGCGTTCACTGCCAGAAGGAATAGCCACAGAGGCTAAGGTCAACGCTGCGCTATCCGCCAACGCCATGACATCGCGGTCTTTGGCATACTCTGCCAATTGTGCCAAGTTCTCAGCCTCTCCCGATGCAATCACATCTTGCTGACTTGGCGACCATACCAGCCACGGTATTGCTTCCTGCGGATCACTGTTAAGCCTTATCGTCAGGATCTCGCTCACTCATTCCTCCAAAGCGGCGACGGACAACTGTGACCGTGCCTGAATCATCTCTTTCCAACAACGCGCGCATTCGTAAGCTTGTGCTGTCGAGGGTAATGGTTGTATCCAGTTCAAAGAAACGACTTCGAACATCAAAAAAATTCTGAAGGCGCTCTCTGTCGTCTTCTTTTAAGCTGCTAAGCACGGGCTCCGCCATGAAGCTCGCCACGTCTTTCCAGCCATCAACGGCGTTTCGTTCATTGATCAGTTGTTTGGCCTGATCATCACTTAAGTTTGGGTGAAAAATGGCACTCAGTATCGGTGCGTCTTCCTCTGTCAGTGTATTCACGTTTACCACAAGGTTGCCATTAGGCACGGCACAGAGAAACGGACTGACTTTTTCAAACATCTCTTGGGATACCCCATTAATGGCGCGCCATTCAGAGATATCTGCAATAAAATTGTTCGGTGCAACGTGTGCTAGCGAACGCGCTTCGTATTCGCTGTCTTCAACGCCCAATGGCGATTGCACTTCTGAGTTCGTATCAATGTATTCCCACGTGGATGCGGCAGCTGTTTCTGCTTCAAAGCTATCAATGCCTTGAGACTCAATCAATTGCTGTAGCGCCGTCACCAGCAACGGGTTTGTGCCATTCTCCAACGGTTTAATGTCCCGAAGGCCATTCACGTTGAAACAAGCTTGGCGATCGAACACACTGCCCATTGCTTGTCCGCCGTCTAATGGGTAAATCTGGTCTCGCACCGCCCAAGGCTGACTAAGCGTGACGGTTTCATCACTGTCGATACTCTCTTTAATGCCGTAGCGAGCGAGTGCTTCTACAGATTGTGCATACCAATAGGCCTGCTGGTAGCGTATCTGGCTTTCTGCTCGGTTGAAGTTCACAAACATGCGGCTCGACATGCTGACTGCGACCGTTGTCATCAACGCCATGATCAGCAAAACCACCAGCAATGCTACGCCACGTTGGGAGTGCTTCATCATTGCACCCCTCCACCAGCAGGGGTATCCGCGATCTCTTGCCCCGGCAGCAGATACACACGCGTCAACTCACCGTACCGTTCGGTTTCAAGGGTCACGCGCACCGCTTTCGGCATGATACTCGCGCTATCCCAACTCTTCTGCCAGCTGTCTTCACCAAGCACTTCAAAGGTTAAATTCGTCACGCCTTCCATCAATGGCATCACCGCAGGCTCGGTTGCGGAACTGTCATCGGCATACATCCAACGAATGCGTTCTAGCTTTTCCTCTTGCAAGCGATAGCCCACTTTCACGACCTCTCCTCTTGGGAAAAGCTGTTGTGGGTTGATCCATCCACCGCGCACAAAGCGAATGCCTGCCGCTTCTGAACCTAATAAGTCATCGCCTAATTCAAGTAACTTACCGTCGGATTCATCACCACCGTTTCGGTATTGGCGCGCCAGCATCTGGCGAAAGTCGCTGTCCATGATCACCAAACTACGCTGCAAGGTTTTCAGCGCAGCACCCACTTCTTCTGTTTGCTGGTTCGCATTGATCACGTTACGAAAAATCTGGTTTGCTGCCACGCTCAATGTGGCAAAAATCATTAGCGCCAAAAGTACTTCAATCAAGGTGAAACCACGCACTTTGCGAGACGTTAACGTCGTTATCTTGTTCACCTTAGCCATTGGGGACGTATGTCCTTACAGAGAGCAGCTGATTTGTCTTCTCTTCGTTTTGCCAGACGATCACATCCACGGCCTTCAATGCATTGTCTACTGTTGGTACTGGCTGTATCGTCCAAAACCACGTTCGGCCCGCCAGTTCAGACTTGCCGTTTTTCGCGGATGTTGGCACTTTCCCTTCAAGGGTAAATAGCGCCAATTCATTATCTGCCACCATGGCTGCAAAGGTTTTTTCTTCCAGCGCTCCGAGCGAATTAACATGTTGCCCGGTCGCATTCAGCACCGCCATGGCTGCAACCGCAAACACGGCCATTGCCACAAGCACTTCAATCAGGGTAAAGCCACGAGTTTGTCTCACTCTTTACCCTCATTCAGCGCAGTAATTTCAAAGGTCGCCACATCATTGCCTTTGACTTGCCACAAACGTTTGTCGTCGGCCAAAAAAGTCAGCGTAAAAGGAATGATTTCGCCATTGCCCATCAACACCACTTGAGGTGGCTTTGGCTTGTCTTCCTCCTCAGCAAACAACTCGTCATCAAACAAACCTTTGCGATCGAACAAGCGGTCTTCTTCATTCACAAAGCCTGACACTTCCAAATCCATTTCAATGCCTTCTGGCATCGAAATCGCATTGGCATAACGCCCTTCCGAGACAGGTTGCCACTCTTTTGGCGTCAGTTGATTCAAGGTGTAGCTGTCATTATCAAAACGCAGCCCAAATGTTTGCCCTGTCAGCAGCGCTTGCTCTGTCCACAGTTGCACCAATTGGTAAAAACGCTGCGCTTCTTCTTTCGCTTCATCACTCTGATTTTGAGGAAGATTAGGCACCACAACCACTGCACTGACTGCTAACAAAAGCAGGACCAGCAAAATTTCCAGCAATGTAAATCCGGTTGAGTGCCCATTCTTCACAATCAGTTAATCTCTAGCATGTTCCAGTTACCGATGTCTTGATTGACACCCTCACCGCCTTCTTGGTTATCTGCACCTAGGGTGAAGATATCCGTTGTGCCGTGCTCGCCTGGGTTCAAGTACTGGTAATCGTTCCCCCAAGGGTCTTGTGGAAGACGCTTGATGTAACCGTCTTGGCGATAGCTACGCGGCTCTGGCGATGACGTAGGTTTCGACACCAACGCATCCAGACCTTGGTCTGTGGTTGGGTAAACGCTGTTGTCTAGACGGTACATATCCAATGCACCTTCCAGTGCACTGATGTCAGTGATTGCTTTTTGCTGGTCCGCTTTATCTTTGTTACCGAGAAGGTTAGGGACAACCAAACTTGCCAATACACCCAAAATAACGATAACAACCATGATTTCCAGCAGGGTGAAACCCTGTTGACGACGTTGCATGTTCTCTCTCCTGAAAAATGCTGCTTTGCAGCTTATATTTTGCTTACACACCAACAATATTGTTGAGCTGAATAATGGGCATCAAGGTTGCCACAACAATGAAAAGCACGATGCCTGCCATGCAGACAATCAGTAACGGGCCAAAAATCCCGAGTGCAATATTGACCTGAGATTCAAAATCGCGGTCTTGGTTATCCGCAGCGCGGGTCAGCATTTGCTCCAACTCACCACTGCGTTCACCACTGGCGATCATATGAAGCATCATCGGTGGGAACAGTTTTGATTTCTCTAGCGACACACGAAGGCTTGCCCCTTCACGCACGCGATCCGACGCTTCCAACACCTTGGTTTTCACCCAGGTATTGGTCATGACATCGGCGGCGACTTTCATGCCATCAAGCAAAGGAATGGCGCTTGAGGTACAAATCGATAAGGTACGCGCAAAGCGTGATGTATTTAACCCACGCGCCACGCGCCCAATCACAGGCATGCCCAAAACACGATGATCCCAATTGAGTTTGCGGGTTTCGTTTTTTAGTAGCATTTTGGTGAGCACCAAAAGCCCCACAAACACCACTAAGACGAGCAATCCCCAATTGGTCACAAAATCACTGGCCGTCAGTAGCACCTGCGTAATCCCCGGTAATTCCGCGCCTGTACGCAAGAATTGTCCGACAATGTCAGGCACAACGGTCGCCAGCAAGAATGCGACGATCGCAATCGCCGCCACGGTCAACACAATCGGGTACACCATGGCTTGGATCAGTTTGTTTTTCACTTGCTGACGGTTTTCAACGAAGTCAGCCAAACGCTCAAGCACAGGCCCTAAGTGACCGGATTTCTCACCTGCGGCCACCATGGCGCGAAACAGTTGGTCAAACACATGCGGGTAATCCCCCAAGCTATCCGACAAGGTATACCCTTCAACAACCCGTGCTCGCACCCCTGTCAGCATGTTCTTCAAGCGTTGCTTTTCCGTTTGATCCGCCACCGCTTTGATACATTCTTCCAAAGGCATTGAGGCTTGCACCAAGGTCGCCAACTGGCGGGTAATCAGCGCCAATTCATTGGTGCTGATGCCACGCTGAAAGCCGACAGATTGCGCACGCTGCTGTTGCTGCTCTTTCTCACGCGTTTGAGCGATATCAACTGGCACCAAGCCTTTCTCGCGCAGCATTTGCCTTGCAAGACGGGCTGTATCAGCCTCAATCACACCTTTGATGGTGCGACCTTTAGGGTTGAGCGCTTTATATTCGAACGCTGCCATTATCCCTCCCGCGTAACGCGAAGGACTTCTTCAAGCGTGGTCTGGCCGAGCCTGACTTTCATCAGACCGTCAGCGCGAATGCTTGGCGAATGTTGGCGAGCATAACGCTCAATGGCCTGCTCACCTTCTTCGTTGTGGATCAGCTCTTGTACGTGCGTATCAACCACCAGCAACTCATGAATACCTGTTCGGCCACGGTAGCCTTTGTTGTTACAGTGCTTACACCCCTTAGGGCGATACAAGGTCAATAACTCATCTTCCGACATACCAAACCAAGATTTACTTGGCGCATCGGCTTCGTAAGGTTCCTTACAGTCTTGGCACAAGGTTCGAACAAGACGCTGTGCAAGTACACCGAGTAATGACGACGACACAAGGAAAGGTTCAATGCCCATATCACGCAAACGCGTTATGGCACCAACAGCCGTGTTGGTGTGCAAGGTTGATAGAACCAAGTGACCGGTTAATGAGGCTTGAACCGCAATCTGGGCAGTCTCTAAGTCACGGATCTCACCGACCATCACCACATCCGGGTCTTGACGCAAAATAGCGCGAAGACCGCGGGCAAAAGTCATGTCGACTTTGGTGTTAACCTGCGTTTGACCGATACCGTCGATATCAAATTCGATCGGATCTTCTACCGTCAAAATATTGCGTTCGGCGCTGTTTAGCTCGGTTAAACCCGCATACAAAGTCGTGGATTTACCAGAACCTGTCGGGCCCGTTACGAGCAAAATACCGTGAGGACGTTTGATAAGCGTTTGGAAGCTGTCATGCACTGAACGCGTCATGCCCAAGCTTTCCAAATCCAGTTGGGTGGCGTTTTTATCAAGAAGACGCAATACCACGCGCTCGCCGTGAGACGATGGCATGGTAGACACACGCACATCCACAGCACGGCCACCAATACGCAGCGAGATACGGCCATCTTGTGGGACACGCTTTTCTGCGATATCAAGACGCGCCATTACCTTAATACGCGACACCAGTAGCGGCGCGAGTTTGCGGCTTGGGCTTAGCACTTCGCGAAGCACACCATCGACACGAAAACGGATCGACAGATTTTTCTCAAAGGTTTCAATGTGGATGTCGGACGCGGTTTCTTTTATCGCCTCACCCAGCATTGCATTGATCAGTTTAATGATCGGCGCATCGTCTTCCGATTCCAGCAAGTCTTCGCTTTGCGGCAGCTCCTCGGCCAAGGCAAAGAAATCATCGCTGTCAGCACCGATGTCTTCCATCAATTGCTGCGCTTCCGACGAATCACGCTGATAAAGCTGGGTCAGCTTAGGATCGAAATCTTCAACGCGCAGTTGGATTGGCGTGAAAGATTGTCCAAGCACACGACGCACTTCCATCAACACTTCTGCGCGCGGCTGATCTTTGTAATACATCAACCAACCCGTATCTGTGCGCTCAACCATCACACCATGGCGTTTCGCAAAACCAAATGGCAAACGCGTTGCCGCGATTGGCACAACTTGCTCAAGCACCTCATCAGACACTACTGGAAGCTCATCCATCGCGCTTACCTCAGTTCCGACATAATGGCGCGAATTTCTGCAGGCATGGTCAGGTCGTTACCAAACTCAGGCAATACTGGGGTGGTCACCCCAGGCATCAACTTCACTTCTTCTTGTGCACGGAAGATTTGCTCGGCACGAATGTAGTTGTATTTGCGCTGCGTGATACCGTCAGCCGTCAGACCCGTGCGAATGATCGTCGGTTTGATAAACAGCATCAGGTTACGTTTTGTTTTCCCTGAAGATGTTGATTTGAACAAGTGACCAAGGATTGGAATATCACCAAGGATTGGCACTTTCTGCTCGCTTTCATTGGTTTGCTCATCAATCAAACCACTCAACACGATCATTTGTTGGTCAGCCGCCAGAATCGACGTTGTCAATTGGCGCTTACCAAAGCGAATATCAACCGCACCGCTGGCACCCAACACGTTAGAGATTTCTTGTTCGATGTTGAGCTGAACAGAGTCACCTTCATTGATTTGAGGCGTGACTTTCAGTTTGATACCCACATCCTTACGTTCAACGGTTTGGAATGGGTTGTCATTGTTTGAGCCTGTCGCAGAGCCTGTCACAACAGGTACTTCTTCACCCACGATGAATGAGGCTTCTTCGTTATCGAGCACCATCAGGCTTGGTGAAGACAGAATGTTTGAATCGCTGTTAGACGATACTGCTGTTACCAGCGCAGTCCAATCACCAAACACAACACCTGCCGCCAAGCCACTCACGCCGCCTAGCACTTCAGCAATCGCCGTTGGGTCGCCTGATTCCGTGATCGGTACTTCAACCAAGTTATTGTTGTTGTCGAAACGTGACTCTGTGGTCGTGGTGTCTTTGGCTTGCTCTTGTGCCGCTAGGTAGTTGGTGATGGGCACACCCGTGTTACCGAACTGGATACCACCGCCGTCAAGCGACCCCCACTGAACGCCAAGGTTTGCACCGTCGCTTTCAGAGATCTCCACAATCATGGCTTCAATAAGCACTTGTGCGCGGCGAATATCAAGCTGTGCAATCACGCTCTCAAGGGCACGCATGATATCAGGCGGCGCAGTGATAACGAGAGCGTTAGTCCCTTTGTGCGCAGAAATTTTCACGTCATTTCCAGCTTGCGCACCGCCAGACTTCTGGCCACCTTGCTTCTCTGCAATCAGGTTGTCAGAGACACCTTGTAGAACATCCACCACGTCTTCTGCTTTTGCGTAACGCAGATAAACAACACGGTTGTTGCCTGTGGTCGCCATTTCACGATCTAACTGACCGATCAACCTACGAATACGCTCGCGAACTTGAGGTTCACCCGAGATCAGAATCGAGTTGGTACGCTCATCAGCAACAAAGCTAGGCTGCAACAACGCGGGGGTGTTTTTGCCATCCGCTTGTTTGTGCAAGCTTTCAACAATACGCACCATTTCAGACGCCGACGCATGGTTAAGGTTAACGATCTCAACTTCCGTGTCACCAGCTCTGTCCACGCGATCAATGATCTCAGCCAGTCGATTCACCACCGCAGCACGGCCCGTGATCATGATGACATTAGCCGGATCGTAGTGAACAACGTTACCCGCACCCGCATTGTCGATAAGTTGGCGTAGCAAAGGAGACAATTCACGGACCGTGACGTTTTTCACCGACACAACACGTGTGATAACCGCATCACCTTGGATGGTGTTGTCGTCACCAACAACAGGAACGGCTGCCTGCTTCGCGTCTTTGTCGCGAATGACTTTCAACACGCCGTTTTCCATCTCAACCACAGCAAACCCGTAAACCTCAAGCACATTGAGGAAAAACTGGTAATACTGATCATCGTTCAGTACGTCATAGCTACGAACATTCACTTTGCCGCGTACAGCGGGATCGACAATGATGGTTTTCTCTAGGTTACGACCAACAATCTCGATAAATTCTTGGATGTCCGTTCCTTTAAAACTGGCACTGAATTCAGCGGCCCACGCGCCCATGCTTTGTATCGCTAGCACGCCGGCAACTAGCCACGTTTTACG
>JBELME010000068.1:13425-17032 GCA_042096095.1 Enterovibrio sp. | reverse complement strand
GTTCAAGTCTTGCAGGGGGAGCCACTTTTCGTGGTTTGTTTGAAGAACGAATCACCGCTTTGAGCGTATCGCTTCGCGATATGTCGCAAGCCTAGGCGGCCCCGTCAAGTCTTACAGGGCGAGCCACGTTTAAACAAAAAACCCAGCTTTTTAGCTGGGTTTTTTGTTATCTGCACTTTAATTCTTATTGCCTGAAATTGTTGCTGCCTTATTGATACGGTGTAAAGTCGGCAGTAAGTCGCATAAAGAATGACCATTATGGTCATTTTCATGAAAAACCCTTCCGCCTATCAGTTGTTATAGACGCGCCAAAGTCCGATAATATAAAGATCTCTTTAAAATTTTCGAAGAATGGCATGACTGAGTATTTATTGCTTCTTGTCGGCACCGTCTTGGTGAACAATTTTGTGCTGGTTAAGTTTCTTGGCTTGTGCCCATTTATGGGTGTATCGAAGAAGCTAGAAACCGCTATCGGCATGGGTCTCGCAACGACCTTTGTGCTTACACTCGCATCTGTAAGCGCCTACCTTGTGGAAACATACGTACTTGAGCCTTTAGGTATCGAGTACCTGCGCACACTCAGTTTCATTCTTGTGATTGCCGTTGTCGTGCAGTTCACGGAAATGGTGGTGCACAAAACGAGCCCAACACTTTATCGCCTGTTAGGCATCTTCCTGCCATTGATCACGACAAACTGTGCCGTTCTTGGTGTGGCGTTGCTGAATATCAATGAAAGACATAACTTTATTGAATCCATTATTTATGGCTTCGGTGCAGCAGCGGGCTTCTCGCTGGTTCTTATCCTGTTTGCCGCAATGCGCGAACGCATCGCAGCAGCAGATGTGCCTCAACCTTTCAAAGGTGCGTCTATTGCCATGATCACCGCAGGCCTCATGTCTCTTGCCTTTATGGGCTTTACTGGTTTGGTGAAACTGTAATGACCGGAATCTTGATTGCGGTACTTGCTATCGCCGTCCTTGCTGCCGTATTTGGTATTTTGCTTGGCTTCGCTTCTATTCGTTTCAAAGTGGAAGCTGATCCGATTGTCGATCAAATCGATGCAATTCTTCCACAAACACAATGTGGCCAATGCGGTTACCCTGGCTGCCGCCCATATGCGCAAGCCATTGCCAACGGTGACGACATCAATAAATGCCCGCCAGGCGGTCAAGCTACCATTGTGAAGCTCGCCGATTTAATGGGCGTTGAAGCCACTGAGTCTGCGCATGATGAAGAAACCAGCCTAAAAACTGTCGCGTTTATTCACGAAGACGATTGCATTGGCTGCACCAAATGTATTCAAGCATGTCCGGTGGATGCCATCATTGGCAGCACCAAAGCCATGCATACCATCATCAAAGATGAATGTACGGGTTGTGATCTTTGTGTCGCGCCGTGCCCTACTGACTGTATAGAAATGATCCCGGTTCAAACCACCCCAGAAAATTGGAAATGGCAGCTCAATCAAATTCCTGTTGTTCAACTCCCTGCCGAAAGTGCGAAAGGAGTTAATCAAGCATGATCGCGTTACTTGAACAAATTAAACATGGGCAGGTCTGGGATTTCCATGGCGGCATTCACCCGCCAGAAAACAAGCGTCAATCTAGCGAGCAATCCATCATTCCAATCGCCATTCCGAATGAAATTGTTCTGCCACTGAAACAACACATTGGTGCTGCAGGCCAGGTATTGGTGAACGTCGGTGACCGCGTGCTTAAAGGGCAACCACTGACGAAATCAGACTCTCTGCAATCTTGTCCTGTTCACGCGCCGACATCAGGCGAAGTGGTTGCCATTGAATCTCGTACGATTGCGCATGCATCTGGTTTGAGCGATACCTGCTTGGTGATTCGTCCTGATGACGAAGATCAATGGGGCGACAAATCTCCCATCGACAATTTCCAAGACACGGCTGCAGACGCACTGGTCGATCATGTTCGAATGATGGGCATCGCAGGCATGGGTGGCGCAGGCTTCCCTTCTGCGCGTAAATTGCAAACAGGCCTCGCGCGCACAGAAATTTTGATCATCAATGGTGCCGAATGTGAACCTTACATCACCGCTGACGATCGCTTAATGCAGGAACACGCCGATGAAATCATTCAAGGCGTCGAAATCCTTCAACACATTGTGCAGCCTAAACTGGCAGTACTCGCGCTTGAAGACAATAAGCCAGAAGCCATTGCCGCGTTAAAGCATGCGATTGGTGACAAGAAAAACATCATCGTTCAAGTGGTGCCGACGAAGTACCCGTCTGGCGGTGAAAAGCAACTCATTAAGCTTATCACGGGCAAAGAAGTGCCCGCGAAAGGGATCCCTGCCGCCATTGGTGTGCTGATGCAAAACATCGGTACCGTTCACGCGATCAAGCGCGCCATCATTGATGGTGAGCCATTGATTCAACGCGTAGTAACGCTTACGGGCACGACACTCGAAGAGCAACGTAACCGCTGGGTATTGCTTGGCACACCGGTGCGCTTCCTACTAGAAAAGCACGGCTACAAACAAGATAAGCGCCTTGAACGTTTGATCATAGGCGGACCGATGATGGGGTTCACCGTCCCGCATGCGGATGTGCCCGTCACCAAGGTGACTAACTGCGTATTGGTTCCAAGTCGTCGTGAAATCTCACCTTCACAAGGCGAAATGGCGTGTATTCGTTGTAGTGCTTGTGCAGAAGCCTGCCCTGCCTCTTTGCTGCCTCAACAACTCCAGTGGTATGCAAAAGACCAAGACTTCGATAAGTGCGAAGAATATAACCTGTTCGATTGCATTGAATGCGGCGCTTGTGCGTACGTTTGCCCAAGTGAAATTCCCTTGGTGCAGTACTACCGCCAAGCAAAAGCAGAAATTCGTCATCGAAATGCGGAAGCGGTGGCCGCAAAGCGCGCGCGTGAACGCTTCGAAGCGAAAAAAATGCGCATGGAGCGCGAGAAAGAAAAACGCGAAGCACGCCATAAAGAGGCCGCAGAAAATCGTCGTAAGGCGATGGAAAAATCCGGTGATGGCGACGCTATCGCCGCTGCGATTGCACGTGTGAAAGCGAAGTCAGAACAAAGTAGTGCTGCAACGGCTGTTAAACCTGCTGTCGCCGCGGCCATTGCAAAAGCAAAAGCGAAACAAGCTGAAGCTGCCGCAAGTGGCCAAGCCGAACCTGATAACAGCGAGATGAAGAAACTGCGCGAAGAGCGTAAACGCCAAGCTCGTGAGCGCAAAGCAGAGCAAGCGGATCAGGCTGAAACATCGAACGTGAATGCCAGCGAAAGCGCGACAGATGTAGATCCGAAAAAAGCGGCTGTCGCTGCCGCCATTGCTCGTGCCAAAGCACGCAAAGATGCACAACAGGCTGATGCGCCGCAAGCAGCAAAAGAAGAAAGCGCAGCTGACGTCGATCCGAAAAAAGCCGCTGTTGCTGCTGCCATTGCTCGGGCTAAAGCGCGCAAAGAAGCGCAACAAGCTGATACAACGCAAACGTCAGAAGATGAAAGCGAGGCGGACGTCGATCCGAAAAAGGCGGCTGTTGCCGCTGCGTTTGCCCGTGCGAAAGCACGCAAAGCTGCGCAACAAGCAGAAGCCGTGGAAACCGACAACGCACCTGCAGAGCCTG
>JBELME010000068.1:0-13325 GCA_042096095.1 Enterovibrio sp. | reverse complement strand
AGACGGTTGAACCGGTCGTTGAAGATATCGATCCGAAAAAAGCCGCTGTTGCTGCCGCCGTTGCCCGTGCGAAAGCACGCAAAGCTGCGCAACAAGCAGAAGCCGTGGAAACAGACAACGCATCTGCAGAGCCTGAGACGGTTGAACCGGTCGTTGAAGATATCGATCCGAAAAAAGCCGCTGTTGCTGCTGCCGTTGCGCGTGCAAAAGCACGCAAAGCAGCACAGATGAAGAAAAAAGACGAGGATAAATAAACGTGGCCTTTTTTATTGCCAGTAGCCCGCACAGCCACAACCGCAAAAGTACCAGCGACATCATGATGATGGTGATCCTTTGTACGCTTCCAGGCATTGCGGCACTTTGTTATTTCTTTGGCTGGGGTGTTTTACTGCAAATCGCCATTGCCTCTGTCACGGCCATGTTGGCTGAGGCGGCTATCGTTGCCCTGCGAAAACGCCCAGTAAAACGCTATTTACAAGACCATTCCGCGTTACTCACGGGTTTACTCATTGGTATCGCGGTACCGCCATTTGCCCCCTGGTGGATTGCCGTTATTGGTGCACTGTTTGCCATTGTGATAGCCAAGCACCTCTATGGTGGATTGGGGCAAAACCCTTTCAACCCTGCCATGGTGGCGTATGTTGTCTTACTGATTTCGTTCCCGGTACAGATGACGACATGGCTTCCTCCTTCTTCGCTGATCGCACAGCCATTAAGCTTCATGGACTGCGTATCGACCGTGCTAACCGGGCTAAGCACAGATGGATTCAGCGTTGACCAACTGCGTCATACCGTAGATGGCATCACCATGGCGACGCCGTTAGACACCGTAAAAACAGCATTGTTAGCCGGCAAAACTGCATCTGAAGCGGTTCAGGAACCCGTATTCGGCACGTTCGTTGGACTTGGCTGGGGATGGGTTAACCTTGCCTTTCTCGCTGGCGGATTAGTGCTTCTTAAACAGCGCGTTATTCAATGGCAGATCCCAGTCGCCATGCTCGTTACTTTATTTCTGTTTAGTGTTTTTGGCTATGCCATCAGCCCCGACGCTGTCGCGACCCCGCTTATTCACTTGTTCTCAGGTGCAACCATGCTGGGCGCGTTTTTCATCGCAACCGATCCTGTTTCGGCGTCCACCACCACCAAGGGCCGGTTGGTATTTGGTGCCATGATTGGCATGTTGACCTACCTCATCCGTACCTTTGGAGGGTTCCCAGATGGCGTCGCATTTGCTGTTCTGATTGCAAATATGTGCGTGCCATTGATTGATTACTACACCAAACCCACCACCTATGGCTACAAGAAGGAAAGCAAATGATCCGCGCGATGAGAAACAACGGTGCGATTTTGGCACTCGCTGCGCTGCTTTCCACAGGGTTAGTGGCGGTGACTCACTCACTGACAGAAGACACCATTGCCGAGCAGCAACGCTTGCAGCTGCTAGAGGTACTGAATCAAGTCATTCCGACTGACATTCATGACAACCCATTGGCACAAACCTGTACGCGAGTGACAAGCCCAGACCTTGGCACAGATGAACCCATGCCCGTATATCTCGCCAGTAAAAACGGTGAGCCAACCGCAATGGCAGTCGAAGCCATCGCGCCAGATGGCTACAATGGCGCTATTAAAGTGCTCGTTGGCGTGGATACAAATAATACCGTGTTAGGTGTTCGCGTACTTCAGCACAACGAAACACCCGGTCTCGGCGATAAAATTGATTTAAACGTGTCTGATTGGGTATTGTCGTTCAGTGGTAAAACACTCGAAAACGGGGATGACAAACGTTGGGCCGTGTTCAAAGATGGCGGTCAATTTGACCAGTTCACAGGCGCAACCATCACGCCGAGAGCGGTTGTCGGGGCAGCCCGAAAAGCGGCATGGTATGTGAGCCAACATCAAGAACAAATCCTTCGCCAACCTCGTGACTGTGGAGATGCATCATGAGTCAAAACAAAGAATTGATGAAAAACGGGTTGTGGAACAACAACCCTGCATTGGTACAGCTTCTAGGCTTATGTCCTCTGCTTGCGGTTTCCGCCACCGTCACCAACGCGCTGGGATTGGGCATTGCGACCATGTTGGTCCTTGTCGGCTCAAATCTTATCGTTTCGTTGGTTCGCCAATGGGTGCCAAAAGAGGTACGCATCCCGATCTTCGTCATGATCATTGCATCATTGGTGACCTGTGTGCAGCTGCTAATGAACGCCTATGCATTTGGCTTGTATCAATCGTTGGGTATCTTTATCCCACTGATCGTGACCAACTGTATCATCATTGGTCGTGCTGAGGCCTTTGCATCTAAGAACACGCCATTACCCTCTGCGCTCGATGGTTTTTGGATGGGCATGGGCATGACTGCATCGCTTGTCGTACTCGGCGCAATTCGTGAGATTCTAGGTAACGGCACCTTATTTGATGGCGCAGACCGCCTTCTTGGTGACTGGGCGGCAGGCATGCGCATTGAAGTGTTCCACTTCGACAGTGCATTCTTGCTGGCTATGCTGCCACCCGGTGCTTTCTTAACCGTAGGCTTCTTAATTGCTGCGAAGAACGTGTTGGATGAACACCAAGCGAAGAAACAGCCAAAAGAAAAAGCCGTGATCGAACGTGTGCGCATCACCTCGGCAGATTAAAAAACGCTTTACGGATGAAGAATGAATAACCAAAAACGTGTTGAGATATTAGCGCGCCTTCGCGCTGAAAACCCGCACCCAGAAACCGAGCTAAATTGGACATCTCCGTTTGAATTGCTGATCGCAGTACTGCTGTCTGCACAGGCGACGGATGTGAGCGTCAACAAGGCGACGGATAAGCTTTATCCGGTTGCCAATACACCGCAAAGCATCTTGGACTTGGGCGTTGATGGTGTTAAGGACTATATCAAAACCATTGGGTTGTTTAATTCAAAAGCCGAAAACGTCATCAAAACATGCCGTATCTTGGTTGAGCAGCACGGTGGCGAAATACCAGAAGACCGCGAAGCGTTAGAAGCGTTACCCGGTGTCGGCCGCAAAACGGCCAATGTGGTACTTAACACCGCATTCGGCTGGCCAACCATCGCTGTCGATACCCATATCTTCCGCGTCTCTAACCGCACTAAGTTCGCGATGGGCAAGAATGTTGATCAGGTAGAAGAAAAACTGCTGAAAGTCGTGCCAAAAGAATTCAAAGTGGATGTCCACCATTGGCTTATTCTGCATGGGCGCTATACCTGCGTCGCAAGAAAACCACGTTGTGGTAGTTGTGTGATTGAAGATCTTTGTGAATTTAAAGACAAAATCTACCCAGACGAATAATCTCTCACCCTCATCGAAAAGGGTAAACGTCACTCTTAAGCATTCTGGATGAGTCATAGTTGGTAGAGGCAACCTAAAAAAGGCTGTCGCTGTCAGTGAAAAATACAATAAAGGAGAGCAACATGAGCAACGGTCGTATTCTGCATACCATGATCCGCGTTGGCGATTTGGATCGTTCAATTGGCTTCTATACCGATGTAATGGGCATGCAACTTCTACGTAAAAATGAGAACAAGCAATACGAGTATACGCTCGCATTCGTGGGTTACGGCGATGAATCAACAGGCGCAGTGATTGAACTTACTTACAATTGGGGCACCACTGAGTATGAGCACGGTTCCGCATTTGGTCACATTGCGATTGGTGTTGATGATATCTATGCGACCTGTGACACCCTTCGTGCAGCTGGCGCGAACATCACTCGTGAGCCAGGTCCAGTAAAAGGCGGCTTAACCGAAATCGCCTTCGTTGAAGACCCAGACGGCTACAAAATCGAGCTTATTCAAAACAAAAGCGCGTCTGCAGGTCTAGGGGAGTAATCAAGGTTCTCGCCTTCCCAAACGCTTAACATTTTGTATTTAAAAGCTATGCTGATAGCGATTCAGCATGGCTTTTCTCTTTTATGCTCTCCACCTTTTTCATCAACACTCACTCGATGCATTCATGTGGGCCTGTTTTAACTTGCTTAAGGTTAAATTTTTGAATGAAAGCCGCCTAAAAATATTTTGTCTGATAGGCTTAAAATATCGTCTCAAAAATAAAACAAAAGAAGCATGTTTGGAACTAAGAGTTCATTACAACTTCACATCGCCAGCATTTTCTTTATCGTCGTGTCTATCTTGGCTGTGCTGCTGATTATATTAAGCTATCAAAACTCAAAGGCGCTCCATGAACAGTTGGCACAAGAAAGAATGGCGCAAAGTGCTGAGCAGATAAAGCTCGCTTTTGACAAAAAAATCGTCCCCGTCTTAACGGCGTTAGATACCTTGGCAGAATCTGATTTTGGTCATCGTCTCGACGCCTCCAACAACAAATATTGGCTCGCCTCTGTCGATGCCATTATGAACATCAACCCTGACGAACTTTCTATCTATGTCGGCTACCCAGACGAAAGCTCAGCATTCATCCGCTCTACCCGTCCCACGTTTATGAAAGAACAATTTTCAACACCTGAAAATAGCCACATCATGGTCGACATTAATCAAACAGGCGGCGCACAATCACGTATCTATTATGACAGTGATTTGGCCTTCATTGATGAAACAAAAAGCACCATTGATTACCTGCCCACCACGCGGCCATGGTACAAAGACACCCCTAGTGATGGCAGCATCTACATTACAGACCCCTATTTTTATATTTTCATCAAACGTATGGGAATTACCATTTCTAAGCGGATGAAAGAAAGTGGTGGCGTGCTGGCTGTCGATATCACACTCGCATCACTCGCTGATTTCCTAAAATCTCTGCCCTTTTCAAACGATTCCAAAATGCTACTTCTCTATGAGAACCATACTATCCTCGCCCAGAGTGGCATCATGGAGAATGCCCCAGAAAATACCTCGCAAGAAACCTATAAAAGCAATGCAATGCAATCTCCTTTGAAAAGTCTGTTTGGCAAAGACAAGTGGGAGGAATCATCAACAACTATTCTCCATGACGGCGAGCCTTGGCGCCTTTCTCTTGTGCAAATAACTGATGACAACAAGAAAGGACTATGGTTGGTAAAAGCCATACCCGAGATAAAACTTATCGGCAGCGCAATTGAAGCGAGAAATAATCAGATCATCATTGCCTTTATCGTCCTGGGTGTTGGCTCTTTGCTTGTGTTATGGGCCGCGGCTAAGATTGCCACGCCGTTGAAATTGTTAAACCAAGCCACCGAACGAATTCGACATTTGGATTTCGCAGGTGTACAAACGCCCGATTCCAACATTATTGAAGTGAAAGAGCTCGCCCTTTCCATCGGCGTCATGTCAGAAACCATTGCCGACTTCCTCGATACTTTGCACCGAGTGTCTAACAATTCCAATTTCGAGTCCCTACTGACGGACATGGTGACACACTGTAAAAAAACGTCTGATGCCGACTATGTTTTATTGTGGGCAGCTGACATGGAAGACAGAAATTGCTTGTCGCTCGCCGCACATGTTCCCGAAGCCACCAGCGCGACCCAAATTGATTTTGCACAACTGTTAGAAGACCTGCCAGACATGGCAACCGCATTGGACAACCGCAGCTTTTATACCTTCACGCCCCAAGATCGCGCGGAGGTGACAGGGCACCTTCCTGAAGCACTGCAACGTGCATGGGTGCTGCCACTGCACAACCGTGAAGATGAGCGTGTCGGGTTTGTTTTCATCGGATTCAATCATTCAGTCACACCTGAACAAGAAGAAAAGATCCCTTTCATTCAAGAGTTCTTAGGCTTCGCGTCCCTGATAAAGGAAAACTGGGACCACATTACGGCGCAAAAGAACCTGTTTAAGTCTTTTGTCGAAATGTTTGCATCGGCGATAGACACAAAATCCCCCTACACAGGCGGGCATTGTCAACGCGTTCCTGAACTCACATTCATGCTCGCAGAAGCCGCTCACAAAGACACCGAGCTTTTTCCTGATTTCACATTGGATGAAAAATCCCGAGAAGCTTTATATTTTGCTGCTTGGCTTCACGATTGTGGCAAGGTAACCACGCCAGAATACGTCGTCGATAAAGCCACTAAGCTGGAAACCATCTATAACCGTATACATGAAATTCGGATGCGGTTTGAAGTGTTAAAACGCGACGCCGAAATTGAGTATTGGCAAGCCATCACTCAAGGCGGTGATTCAGCATCACTCAAACAGGCGCTCATAGAACAACATCGCAAGCTCGATGAAGATTTTGCCTTTGTAGCCAAAACGAACATTGGCGGCGAGTTTATGGATGAAAAGAACATAGAGATATTGGAGCGTATTTCTCAGCATACGTGGATGCGAACCATAGACGATACGCTGGGTTTGTCCTGGGAAGAGGAACAGCGACGCAAACGTCGTGGGGATCATGACCTACCGTGCAAAGAGTACCTGTTAACAGACAACAGCGACCATGAGATACATTGGACGCAAAGCCAGAAGAAAGCCTTTGAGAATTGGACGTTCAAGCTCACCGTACCCGAACTTCAATTCAATCGCGGCGAGCTCTATAACTTATCCATCCAGCGCGGCACCTTAACCGCCGAGGAAAGGTTCAACATTAACGACCACATCATTCAAACCATCAATATGTTGAACAAACTGCCCTACCCTGAACACCTTCGTCGCATTCCAGAAATTGCAGGCGGACACCATGAAAAACTGGACGGTAAAGGTTACCCCAATGGCTTGTCTGATGCCAACCTGCCGATTGATTCGCGCATCATGGCCGTCGCTGATATTTTTGAGGCATTGACGGCCAGCGATCGCCCTTATAAGAAAGCGAAAAAGCTCAGCGAAGCTCTGAAAATATTGGCGTTCATGGCGAAAGATCGTCATGTCGATCCTCATTTGTTCCAGCTTTTCATCGAGCAAAAGATCTACATGCAATACGCCAACGCGTTCCTGCCAAAAGAACAACACGATGACGTGGATGAACAAGCGCTGCTTGCCATTGTCACCCCCCCGCAAAAAGACAAAACGACAGCCTCCTTGTAGAACATCCGCATCAAACAACAGAAGCATGGTCCAAAAACAAAGGCCGTGCTTCCTTCCTCAATACACACAATGATGTGCGTCAGGGCTCATCCTATAAATGAGAGATTTATCAACAGTTAAAAAATATTCGTGATGCAAATCAAATGGTTGAGCGAAACCACAAAGAGGCAAATTTTATCTGGTAGTCTCTACACAATGTCTCATTAACAAGACGGCAACCAGGATGCTAATCCGCCGCTACACACTTCAGATACACATTGCTGGCATCTTCTTTTCCGTGGTGTCTGTTCTTTCCATACTCTTAATCGTGCTCAGCTACCAAAACTCAAAAGCGCTCAATCAGGAACTTGCACAAGAACGCACCCGTCAAAACGCAGAGCAAGTGAAACTCGCCTTTCAAAAGCTCACCTTGCCCGTCCTTACCGCCATTGATTCTCTCGCGGTGTCTGAATATGGCCGTCAATTGCATGCCTCTAACGATAAACAATGGCTTTCCACCATTAACGCTGTGATGGAAAATAACCCCGACGTATTGTCAATCTATGTTGGTTATCCATCGGAAGAGTCTGCATTTGTTCGATCCACCAAGCCTGCTTTTATGCGGGACCAATTTTCCACACCTGACAACAGCCACATCATAGTGGACATCAATAATAACAACGGGCTTCAGGTGCGTTCTTATTACGACGAAAAGCTGAATTTCATCGCCATCGACACAGATAACATCACCTATAAACCCACGACGCGACCTTGGTATAAGGTTGCGCCAGAGAACGGCGCGATCCACATTACTGACCCGTATTTCTATTTCTTCATTCAACGCATGGGGATTACGCTGTCACGCCAGTTACCAGACAATGATGGAGTAATCGCGGCGGATATCACCCTTGCATCCCTGTCTAGCTTCCTCAATAGCTTGGCAGATTCAGAAGAAACCCAGCTTATGTTGCTCGACGACAGCCGTAAAATTTTCGCACATACTGGTTTCTTGCCCGACGCCTCATCTGGCCGCTCACAGAAAGAGCACCTTCAAGCCCTTGCTGCATCCCCCTTGAACCACCTCTACAACACCAACGATTGGCAAAAAACATCCATCAATGTCGAGCATGGTGGCGAAACGTGGATGCTCAGTTTGGCGCGTATCACGTTTGGTGGAGAGCGCGGCCTTTGGTTGGCAAAAGCCATTCCAGAGAAACAATTAATAGGCAGTGCGATTGATGCAACAAACAATCAAATCGTCATTAGCTTCTTAGGTCTAATCCTTGGTACTGCCATGGTCTTAGTCGCATCAGCAAGGATTGCTACCCCCTTGAAAAAACTGGGTGAAGACACGAAGAGAATACGCCAATTCGATTTTTCTACCGTATCGAAAGTGAAATCAAATGTCGTTGAAGTCAAAGAACTGTCTGAGTCCATCAGCATGATGTCAGACACCATCAGTGGCTTCCTAGATACTCTGCATCGCGTCTCACACAGCTCGAACTTTGACTCGCTTCTGACTGACATCGTTTTGCATTGCCAACAGACGACAGATGCCAACTATGTCTTGATGTGGACAAATTCAGCCAATGATCGCGATGCACTCGAACTGACAGCCCAATATCCATCAACAACGTGTGGCAGTGATATTCATCTGGAAAAACTGCTGTCTACGTCAACACGTATTCAAAAAGACATTTCTGACCAAAACTTCGTGAGCTTTGCGCCGAAAGTGGTAGAGCAAGACAACGGTAATTTGCCTTCGACTCTTCACCATGCGTGGTTGTTACGATTAAACAATCGAGATGGTGACTGCATTGGCTATGTCATGGTCGGTTTCAATCGCCCCGTCTCTGCAAAACAAGAAGAGAAGCTTCCCTTTATTCGTCAGTTTTTGGGTTTCGCGTCTCTGATCAAAGAAAACTGGGATCGCGTTGTTGCGCAAAAACATCTTTTCAAATCCTTTATTGAGATGATGGCCTCTGCGATCGATACCAAATCACCGTATACAGGCGGACATTGCCAACGTGTTCCTGAGCTCACCTTTATGCTCGCGGATGCGGTCAACAAAGACACCGCCTATTTCCCTGACTTTAGCCTCAATGACCAATCACGAGAAGCGCTGTATTTCGCTGCGTGGTTGCATGACTGTGGCAAGGTGACAACACCAGAATATGTCGTCGATAAAGCCACTAAATTGGAAACCATTTACAACCGTATCCACGAAGTGCGCACACGCTTTGAAGTGTTAAAACGCGATAAAGAAATTCAGTATTGGAAGAAACGTGCCGAGGGCATGCCTCAACAGGAACTCGATGTTTGGTTGAAAAAAGAACTTGAAGCGCTGGATGATGATTTTGCGTTCGTTGCAAAAAGTAATGTCGGCGCAGAGTTTATGGACGAGCAAAGCATTACGCGTCTCGAAACCATTGCACTGCGTACCTGGCATCGCACCATTGACGACACGCTCGGCCTGTCATGGGAAGAGGAAAGCCGCCGCAAACAAATGCCATCACGCGCACTGCCTTGCAAAGAACAAGTGCTTTCTGACGATCTGTACCACCATATTCCTTGGCTTTCTCAGCAAAAAGAGACTTTTGAAAACTGGGAATTTAGTCTTGCTATCCCTGAGCTTCAATATAATCGTGGCGAGCTGTATAACTTGTCGATCCAACGTGGCACGTTAACGGAAGAAGAACGCTTTATTATCAACGATCACATCATCCAAACCATCAACATGCTCAAGAAGCTGCCTTATCCTAAGCACTTGGAGCGCGTCCCTGAGATTGCGGGCGGACACCATGAAAAACTGGATGGTAAAGGGTATCCCTATGGATTGGATGACACCAATTTATCTATAGACGCCCGCATCATGTCAGTGGCCGATATTTTCGAAGCATTAACCGCTAGCGATCGCCCTTACAAGAAAGCCAAAACACTCAGCGAAGCACTCAAGATTCTTGCGTTTATGGCCAAGGATAAGCATATCGATCCGAAGCTTTATAAAATCTTCATTGAAAAGAAAGTATACCTAAGATACGCAGAGGCGTTCTTGCCTGCATCTCAACGCGATAGCGTCGATGAAGCAGCGCTGCTGGCCATCATCAAACCCGCACAAAAAACACAGCCCAAAACAGTGAGCGAAGCCTAAAACGAAAAATCCCCGCATTCCTTTCGAAAGCGGGGATTTTCATTGCTCAAATCATCACTCATTACCAACGCCTAACGCGCGACACCATTCATCGCATGATCACATAATCGAGCGACCCAGTGATATCACAACGCGACGGTTTTTGTTTCGTCCAATGGGGCTGTCGTTTTCCGCAATCGGTCGACGTTCACCAAACGCTTCAATACCAATACGATCTTTCGGTAACCCGAGGGACATAAAGTAGCCTTCCAAGGTTCTCGCGCGTTTTTCCGACAGTTTTTGGTTCGCAGCTTTCGCACCACGGCCATCAGTGTATGTCGCCAGCAACACCAAATCGACATCAGGACTGTAGCGAACGAATTCGGCTATTTGTGCCAACTTCGCCATAGAGGATTTATTTAGCTCATCCCCATTATCGTCATAATGCAGCGTGGTAAATGCAATATCTTCAAAGGAATATGGCAGTAACCTGTCTACACAACTGCTGAATTCGTTATAGCTTGTTTGAAAAGCCACCGGTGATAAAGCCACATCGACGCGTTTTCCCTTGCTTTGCCATTCTCTAAAACTGAACGTCGGAAAGCGGCCATTTTCCAACTCAGCCAGCATGCTCCACGCTGTCTGACCATCAACATACCCATCAAACTGCTTATAAAAACGAATACGATCGATATATTCTGCGCGGTCTCCTGGCATCCATACCGCAGGCATGGACAGTAACGCGACGTTTTCGGTCTTGCCCATCGGTCGACGCATTTGCAGTTCAAAATCGAGGTTGATTTTCTTACTGGCACGCGACGTAAAGGTCGCATTGCCAAAATGGGGGATCATGTGTTCAACGCGGCACTCAATTGGAGAGTCCACCGTCATTTGCCAAACGGATTCTGTTGGCTTTGCACCATACAACTTGGTGGCATTCGCTGTCACAGGCAAGGTGCTAGCAGCAATGCAAAGCGATAACAGCGTAAAAGGCTTGGCGAATGTCATGGCAGGGCGACGTCCTGTTCAAGTGAATGGATAAGTCTTTATTGTATCGGAAAACACGACCAGTTCTTTAGGTCTATTTTAGACGGCACATTCCTTCTCACGCAGAAAACATGGGCAAGCGTTGAGGTAACCACGTCATTCTTACGTTAATAATGAGCGCACTATATACATAACTAAGGGGAAGATGCCTTTAGAACCCGCGTCGCTTCTGCCATAATGCCTGCCTGATTTACTTTTACCCTTGTAGACATGAGCCAAGAAACCAACCTAAATACCCTAAAAGCACGATTTCGTGGATATTTCCCAGTTGTCGTTGATGTTGAAACAGCAGGTTTCAATGCAAAAACAGACGCGCTACTGGAGATTTGTGCCGTCACCCTGAAAATGGATGAAGAAGGTTGGTTAATGCCAGACAAAACAATGCACTTTCACGTTGCTCCTTTCGAAGGTGCAGTGTTGGTGAAAGAAGCCTTGGAATTTAATGGCATTCGTGACCCTTTCAGTTCACTTCGTGGTGCTGTTGATGAGTCACATGCACTCAAAGAAATCTTTAAGCTCATTCGCAAAGAACAAAAAGCGCAAGGTTGCCAACGCACTATCATGGTGGCACACAATGCCAACTTTGATCATAGCTTTGTCATGGAAGCCGCCGAGCGAAGCGCACTAAAGCGTAACCCTTTCCACCCTTTTGCTACTTTCGACACTGCAGCACTAAGCGGTCTTGCATTGGGTCAAACCGTATTAGCAAAAGCGTGTGCAACCGCAGGTATTGCCTTCGACAACCGTGAAGCGCACTCGGCTCTCTATGACACCGAGCGCACCGCAGAGCTTTTCTGCGAGATTGTTAACAGATGGAAGAAATTGGGCGGCTGGCCTGTCGCTCCTGTGGAAAGCGATTCCGAACAAACCTCAGAAGAATAACGCATCCTCTTCACAAATTTAACAGGCGGATCTGCATGAAAAATAAGGCGATCCGTCGTTATTCCCACCTTGTCAATCGCGCGTTTTAAACAAAAGTATGAAATCACTCTCATCACCGCTGAAAAAATAGGTTAGATCTCGCGCAAACTATTGATAACAAAAAACCTACATTTTTAATTCCATGCTTATACTCTCTTAGAACTGAACCGCACCACCTGTCTCGGTCAACCCGCAGGGATAGCGGATAAAACAATAAAGCAGTGAAAGAGAGGCATTTAGATGAACCGTCTAACAAAACGTACCCTACTATCAACAGCGATTGCTGTGGCGACATTTCAGGCACATGGTGCTGGTTTCCAAATTAGTGAACATTCAGCAAGCGGCCTAGGCCGAGCTTTTGCTGGTGAAGCGGCAATTGCAGACAACGCAGCGGTAGCTGTGCGTAACCCTGCTGCAATGACCATGTTTGATTCTGCTCAATTATCAGGTGGTATTTCATTTATCCAGCCTGATGTAGATGCAAAAGTGACATCTGTTGGTGGTAATCCACCAGCCGCTATCCCGAATACGTCTTCAGAACATAGTGGAGTCGCCCCAGACGCTTTTGTACCAAACATTCACTATGTTCGTCCTCTAAATGACAAATCTGCGATTGGCCTTTCAGCATTTTCGAATTTTGGGTTAGCGACAGAGTTTCCATCCGATTCAGTAGCGGGACCTATAGCAGGGGAAACTGAACTGGCAACTGTAGATTTCAACTTAAATTACGCCTATAAAATATCGCCACAGTTCAGTTTGGGTGCGGGTATCAGCGCCATATACGCAGATGCTTCACTAACCCGAAATGCTGGTGCAGCGGTATACGGTTCAGATGCTTCAACTTTAGCGAGTATTGGTGTGACGCAGCCTACTGATGTTGTATCTCACCTTGAAGGAGACGGATGGGGTTTCGGTTGGAACGTTGGTGCGTTATGGGAAATTAATGAAAAAAACCGTTTAGGGATATCCTACCGCTCACAAACAGATATTACCCTTGAAGGTGATTACAACGGTGTTAATACTGCTTATGCCGGAAAACCAGGCCAAAAAGTTAATGGTGAACTGGAGTTAAATTTACCTGATATCTTCGAGTTTTCTGGTTACCACGAAGTCGCGCCAAAATGGGCGATACACTATAGCGCTATGATGATTGGTTGGAGTAGTTTCCAACAGTTGTTAGCAACAGGCGCAGCTACAGATTGCGCATCTTCAGCTGGTGCTGCTGATGGTGTTTGTTTACAAAAAGATGCACAACAATACTTGCTGCGTATCCAA
>JBELME010000067.1:0-17061 GCA_042096095.1 Enterovibrio sp. | reverse complement strand
TCACCGCATTGTTGAGCGTGTCGTTCGCCGTATTAACGAGCGTACGCCAGTGGCTTACTTAACCAACAAAGCCTATTTCTTCGGCCTCGAGTTCTTTGTGGATGAGCGCGTTCTTGTGCCCCGTTCGCCAATCGGTGAGCTGATTGAAAACCGCTTTGAGCCAATGTTGTCTGTTGAACCAACACGCATCATGGATTTGTGCACAGGCAGCGGCTGTATTGGTATTGCATGTGCTTATGCGTTTCCAGATGCTGAAGTGGATTTGGTCGATATCTCGACAGATGCGCTCGCGGTGGCTGAAATCAATATTCAAGATCACGGTATGGAGCAGCAAGTTTTCCCGCTGCGCTCTGATTTGTTCCGCGATTTACCAAAAGATAAATACGACCTGATCGTGTCTAACCCACCGTATGTGGACGAAGAAGACATGAGCACGTTGCCAGAAGAGTTCCGTCACGAGCCTGAACTGGGGTTGGCGGCAGGTAGCGATGGTTTGAAACTGATGCGCCGCATTATCGCGAATGCACCAGATTACCTAACCGAGCAAGGGGTGCTGATCTGTGAAGTAGGTAACTCGATGATCCACGTTGATGCGCAATATCCAGAACTGCCGCTGACTTGGCTAGAATTTGAGAACGGCGGTCATGGCGTGTTCATGATGACTTACCAAGATTTGGTGAGCGTTGCGGACGAGTTTGCTATCTATAAAGATTGATGCAAACGGCGTTGGCCGCATGTAGACAAAAAGGCTGAAAACAACAGGTTTCAGCCTTTTTTGTTTTTATGTGCCACTTTATCGACATTTCATCAAACGATGCCTTTTACACGGCGAGTTGGCCGCGATGGCGATAAAAAGCTTTTGCTTCTGGTGCGCGGTTATGTTTCATTAACTCCTATGCAGGAATGACGAAATACATGCAGTCAGTAAGAAGACAGAGGAAGTAATGGCAGGCAATACAATTGGTCAAGTTTTTAGGGTAACCACCTTTGGTGAAAGTCATGGATTGGCGTTGGGCTGTATTGTGGATGGTTGTCCGCCAGGGCTTGAAATTACAGAAGCCGATCTTCAAGTTGACCTAGACCGTCGCCGCCCAGGCACGTCGAAGTACACAACACAGCGTCGCGAAGCCGACGAAGTGAAATTCCTTTCTGGTGTTTTTGAAGGCCAAACGACAGGTACGTCGATTGGTATGATCATCGAAAATACCGATCAGCGCTCGCAAGATTACTCAAAAATCAAAGACCGTTTCCGTCCAGGCCACGCCGATTACACATATCACCAAAAATACGGTGTTCGTGATTACCGTGGTGGTGGTCGTTCGTCTGCACGCGAAACCGCGATGCGTGTTGCTGCGGGTGCAATTGCAAAGAAATACCTCAAGCAAGAATACGGCATTGAAGTGCGTTGCTACCTGTCCCAAATGGGTGATGTAAAAGTCGAACAGGTTGACTGGGATCAAGTGGAACAAAACCCGTTCTTCTGCCCTGATGTGAATAAATTAGAAGCGCTAGACGAGCTGATTCGCCAGCTCAAAAAAGAAGGTGATTCCATTGGTGCAAAACTGACGGTTGTTGCGAATAACGTGCCGGTTGGTTTGGGTGAGCCTGTTTTTGATCGCCTCGACGCAGACATTGCTTACGCATTGATGGGCATCAATGCGGTGAAAGGCGTTGAGGTGGGTGATGGTTTTGATGTTGTTAACCAACGCGGCAGCGAACACCGTGATGCGCTGACGCCTGAAGGCTTTAAAACGAATCACTCGGGTGGCGTATTGGGCGGGATTTCTTCTGGCCAAGACATCGTTGCGCACCTCGCGTTAAAACCAACGTCGAGCATTACCATTCCGGGTGAAACCATTAATGTGGATGGTGAAACGGTGGATGTGATTACCCGTGGACGTCACGACCCTTGTGTGGGCATTCGTGCTGTGCCGATTGCAGAAGCCATGGTTGCCATCGTGTTGATGGATCACTTGCTTCGCCACCGTGCTCAAAACTCGGGTGTGACAACCACAACCCCTAAAATCTAACAGAAAGGCCCCAGGTGCGAGACTCCTGGGGGCTGTCTAAAACGAAAAGGGCTGGCAGTGTAAACTGCCAGCCCTTTTCGTTTTGTTCGCTTTTTCTAGGACCTAGGTCCTTCTTTTCCTAGAACCTTTGGCTCTTCTTCCACAAAGCTAAAGACCGGCAAACGCCAGCTGAATCTGACGGCAGCCATCCGGAAACCGAAGCCGAGAATAAGGGTAGAAAGCGTGGCAGTGTTTTCGCTGATGCTGAATTGCTCACCATAGGTTAACAGCACCCAATATACCCAGCCCGCTAAAAAAGCGACCGACGCGTAAAGCTCTTTGTGCAACACCATCGGCTGTTGGCGGCAGATCAGATCACGCAGCAAACCACCAAATACACCGGTTACCACTGCGGAAACCACGCAGATCAACGGGGATAACCCCATGTCCATGCCTACGCGACAACCAATAATGCTAAACGCAATTAAGCCGAGGGAATCAAGCCAAACGAACAGTTTGTGGTTGCGTGCAACCCATGAGGCAAGCCACGTGGTGACGATACCTGCGACACAAACGATGACGAGATAATGCGGGTTAGCGACCCAACCTAATGGATAGTGTCCCAATAAGATGTCGCGTATGGTGCCGCCGCCGATCGCGGTCGCGCTTGCAACCAACATCACGCCAAACCAGTCCATATTTCTGCGGCCCGCAGACAGTGCGCCTGTCATGGCTTCAGCGGTGATCCCGACAATGTACAACGTAGATAACAACATGATGCTTATTCAATAAGATGCGTTTAAAGGAGAATGTGGCGCGATTGTAGATGTGACGTTTCTCACAATCCAATGAAAAGCTGCGAACTCACACATGAATTAGATTCATGCTTATCGTGCGTTAATTGGGCACTTCACGCCATTATTGCAACGACAAGACCTGTTTTGGCAGGTACAATGCCGCCCGACTTAATTTGCTGTAACTGATTGTTCACATTTATCACGATGCAACACGACTATAACGACCTAATCCACGTTTTTAATCAAACGTTTATTGATACCTTCAACACTGAATTATTACTCGGTGGTGATGAGCCTATTTATTATCCAGCAGATGCCGAACACCCAAGACATCGCATCATTTTTGCACGTGGTTTCTACGCCTCGGCGATGCATGAAGTGGCGCATTGGTGCATTGCGGGTGATGAGCGACGTTTGTTGGAAGATTATGGCTATTGGTATCACCCTGATGGCCGCGATGAAGCAACACAAGCAGAGTTCGAGAAGGTGGAAGTGAAGCCGCAAGCGGTTGAATGGATCCTTTCCGCAAGTTGTGGTTTTCGTTTCCAAGTCAGCTGCGATAACCTCAGTGGTGCTGAATCAGACCGCGCTGGGTTTACCGCAAAAGTGCGCGAGCAAGTGCTGGTGTATTTGCGTGATGGCATGCCATCGCGTGCAAAGACCTATTCAGACGCACTGAGAACGTTTTATAATCAGCCTCCTTTGACCGCATCCGATTTTGACGCCTGAGAGACCTTATGATCCAAGAATACGAAGAAAAAATCCTCGACCTGATTGATGCCATGGTAGAAACCGCGACAGACGATGAGCTATTCGCCAGTGGTTATCTGCGTGGTCATATTTCTCTTGCAGCTGCTGACTGTGAGCAAGAAGGGATTGAAGACTTGGATACCTTGAAGGTTCGCGTTGATGGCAGTTTGAAAGACAATGCCAATGAATTGACGCCAAGCGACCAAGTGCTGGTGGCTAACTTGTGGTCATCACTGCAAAAGAAAGCGAGCTAAACGCGTTATCGGCCAACGCCGAACCCGCACAATACTCAATAAAAAAGGCGCTTTACGCGCCTTTTTTGTGTCTGCGATACAGGGATTAACGACGTGTCGTTAGCAACGATAGCGCTAAGTGCGCGTTATAGCGCTTTCCCTTTTAGCAGTTTTCGTACCCACATGCGGCCAGGATGAAGCGCATTCAGCACGTCCTGAGGCAAAGGAAGCGGATGCCCGCAAAGCTGAGACGCCATCAATTCGCCCACGATAGGCGCGGATGTTAATCCGCGAGAACCCAACGCCAACATACTATAAAGGTTTGGATACACGGGCACATCTGCAGCTGTGTCTTTGTTGTCACGCAGGTTGCTGTATTGCGCTGCAAGGCGTTCATAATCACACACGTCTCCAACAAACGGTAAATGATCGCGACTCGCACAACGCACACCGACGCGGCCTGCACCGTGGTTCGTATCAATCTCATTCGGCCAGTCAGCTGAAATGCAATTCACCAAACGCTGTTTGTTGTCGGCTTGGTCATCCATTTTGAAGTCTTGAGAGGCATCATTTCGCCCGTAACTCGCGCCAATGCAGTGCGTGTCGTTTTTCGGGTTAACGGGGGTTAAATAGCCGTCGTAACACAATACGGTTTTCAGCCCTTTAAGGGTTGGCGTGGTATTGATGTGGCTAACTTGTCCACGGACTGAGTACGCCGGGATAGCCGCAGTTTGTTCAAATTGCGTGAATTTGTGCCCGTTGGCGATCACCACGGTTTGGTGGCCGAACGACCCTTCTTCTGCGGTTAATTGCCACGTTGCGCCATCGTGCGACAGTGCTGTGATTTCACTGTTGAAATGGCAGGTCAGTAAACCTGTGGCTTCTGCCTTAGCAATAAGTCCTTGAGTAAGCTGCTGTGGACATAACCAGCCACCAAGGGGGTAACTCACCCCAGCATGACCTGTTTCAACATTGGTGAGCGCCGCGGTTTCTTCTTTGCTTAGCGCGGTGATTAAGGTCTCTGGGAATCCGCCTTTGAACATTTTTGCCAGTTTGTCCGCGCTTTTCTCATCCCAACCGAGTTGGGTGACGCCACACCAATCATGATCAAAGGCCACTGTCTCTGCTGCTTGTTCAACGAATTGACGGGAGAACAAAAAAGCAGGGGCAAAGAAGCGAGGGAGGGCATCATCATTGCCGTTCAGCAAAGGATAGACCGCGCCCTGACGATTGCCGGAAGCTGCAAGCCCTGGCTTATCATGCTCGCAATAGAGCGTGACCTGCTTGCCGCGACGAACCAACGACAGTGCCAGTGTCGCACTCGCCACGCCACCGCCAATGATGGCGATGTCTGATGGCGTATCTTGTGGCGGAGTGAGGCGTTTAAACCAAGGTGCTTGAAGACCCGTTTGGTGACGCTCCTGAACAGAACCAACGAGCATGTCACGCTTGGTGCCAAACCCTTTTGCTTTTTTCATGGCAAAGCCAGCATCAATTAGGCCGCGACGCACAAAGCCTGCCGCCGTGAAGGTAGCAACCGTACAATCTTGTTTAGCCAGCCGTGCCATGCCATTAAACAGGTCTTGGCTCCACATCTCTGGGTTCTTGCTTGGTGCAAACCCATCAAGGAACCAGCAATCCACAATGCCGTCATCAGATGTCCACACTTGTGGCATACAGTCTTTAATGTCGCCGAACCATAAATCGAGCGTGATCATACCTTCCGCAAGAATGATGCGATGGCACCCCGGTACCGCGGCGGGGTAATGTTTGCGAAGTGCTTCTGCATAGCTTGCCAATTCGGGCCACGCCGCGTGAGCCTTTTCCAGATCGAGTTTGGATACGGGGAATTTTTCAAAACTGATGAAATGCAGCTGATGGGTTACAGCATCTGGGTTCTCGGCGATGAACTGCTCAAACCATTGCCAAACCGCGAGGAAGTTTAACCCCGTGCCAAACCCTGTTTCAGCGATGACGAAACGGTCTTTATCTGTTTCTTTCCAACGTGCAGGTAATTGGTTTTGTTGCAAGAACACATACCGTGTTTCTTCCAATCCATTGGCATTGGAGAAGTAAACATCATCAAAGTTGTCAGATACGGGCGTGCCCGCGTCATTCCAATGAATTTGGGCGTGTTCAATACGAGGGTGGGTCACAGGTTAACCTTCATGTTTATCATCAGTGTCTGGGCGCGAATTCTACCCCCAAGCGTGGTGAAGATACAGATTTAGGCAAATTGGGTGACTCAGGTGTAGTGACCTGTAGTGAAAATCGATCGTGAACAGGGGAAGATGCGAGCATGATTCAGTTTCGAGTGGAAATGAATACATGTTAGTTGCCAGACATTTATGCTGTAGCATGCATCCGCATGACCTTTAGGTGCTCGAGTCTCGTACTTTCAGGTTGTTAGGGAATGCATGTTTGACATGAAGGTTAATCTCGGGGACAGCAAAGGCATTATGAAAGCTGACCACTTTGTAACTTTAAAACCGCTATCATCGGTGCGAACTTGAAGTGTAGGAACAAATGATGAAACGAGCCGTAATTACAGGTATGGGAATTGTTTCCAGCATCGGTAACAACGTTAAAGAAGTGCTGGAGTCATTGAAGGCGGGTAAATCAGGGATTAGTTTTTCCCAGCAGTTCGCAGACATGAAACTACGCAGTAATGTTTGGGGCGATTTGAAGCTGAATCCAGTGGATCATATTGATCGCAAGAAATTTCGTTTTATGGGTGATGCCGCAGGCTTCGCTTATCTCTCAATGGAACAAGCTATTGAAGATGCTGGTCTGACTGAAGACCAAGTTTCAAATGATCGCACAGGTCTGGTTGCAGGCTCTGGTGGCGCATCTTCAATTAACCAAGTAGCAGCAACAGACACGTTACGTGAAAAAGGCGTGAAACGTGTCGGTCCTTACATGGTGCCTCGTACCATGTCTTCGACAGTCTCTGCGTGTTTGGCAACACCGTTCAAAATCCGTGGTGTGAACTACACCATGAGCTCTGCATGTGCGACATCAGCACACTGTATTGGCCACGCGGTTGAATTGATTCAACTGGGCAAGCAAGACGTTGTTTTTGCGGGTGGTGGTGAAGAGCTAGATTGGTCATTGACCATGATGTTTGACGCGATGGGCGCATTGTCGACCAAATACAACGACAACCCAGCCCATGCTTCTCGTACCTACGATGCAGACCGTGATGGTTTCGTTATCTCTGGTGGCGGCGGCATGATGGTTATCGAAGAGCTTGAGCATGCGTTAGCGCGTGGTGCGAAAATCTACGGTGAAATCGTTGGCTACGGCGCAACGTCTGATGGTTACGACATGGTTGCACCATCGGGCGAAGGCGCTATCCGTTGTATGAAGATGGCAATGCAAGACGTTGACCAAATCGATTACATCAACACTCACGGCACCTCTACGCCAGTGGGTGATGTGAAAGAGCTTGGTGCAATCCAAGAAGTCTTTGGTCATAACAGTCCTGCGATTTCAGCAACCAAAGCGATGACAGGTCACGCATTGGGTGCAGCCGGTGTTCACGAAGCTATTTACTCAACGATCATGCTTGATAATGGCTTTGTTGCGCCAAGCATTAACATCGACAACCTCGATCCAGCTGCTGAAGGTTTGGATATCGTGACGGAAATGCGCGAGCAAGAGTTGAAGACAGTGATGTCTAACAGCTTTGGCTTCGGCGGTACCAACGCGACGTTGGTGATTAAAAAATACGAAGGCTAAGCGATTTCGCTTTCCTGACGAATTTCCGGGACGTTGGCTTTACGGCCTACAACAGACGCGGGTTTTGACCGATGAGAGCCGGTCTCTACCTTTCAGATCCTGGATTTTACCCGGCTACGGCCGGGTTTTTTCGTTTTAAGTCTTAGCAAAAACCGTCACAATACCCGCAAATAGCACGGAGCAAGAGAAGACCACGTGAATATTCTGATTGATGAAAACATGCCTTATGCGGCAGAACTGTTTAGCAAGCTTGGCACAGTGACGGCCAAGGCGGGACGTACCTTAACCGCGGATGATTTGATTGATATTGATGCTTTGATGATCCGCTCGGTCACCAACGTCAATGAAGCGCTGTTAGAAAAAGCCAATCGTCTCCGCTTTGTGGGGACAGCAACGGCAGGCACTGATCATGTCGATGCCGACCTTCTTGCCGATCGCGGAATCTATTTTACCGCTGCGCCGGGCTGTAACAAGGTTGGGGTTGCTGAATACGTGATCAGTGCGCTTCTCGTGTTAAGCCAACAGCAGGGTTTTGCACTTACCGATCGTAAAGTTGGTATCGTCGGTGCAGGTCAAGTAGGCAGTTACTTAGCAAACTGCCTCGCCGCCCTGAATATTCCCTATCTTCTCTGTGATCCGTTCAAACAAGCGGAAGGCGATACGCGTGAATTCCATTCGCTGGAAGCCTTATTGGCTGAATGCGATGTGATTACTACACACACGCCAATTACACGTAATGGCGAGCACCCAACGTATCATCTGATTGGTAAAAAAGCGTTGGCATCGTTAAAACCAAACAGCATTTTGATCAATGCGGCACGTGGCCCTGTTGTTGATAACGACGCGCTGAAGGCTGCGTTGAAAGCCGATAAGCTGACCGCAGTGCTGGATGTGTTCGAATTTGAACCTGAAGTTGACCTGGAACTGTTGCCTCTGCTTGCATTTGCAACGCCGCATGTCGCGGGGTATGGCTTAGAAGGTAAAGCGCGCGGAACGACCATGATTTACAACGCTTACTGCGAGTTCCTGGGTAATCAAGAAGAACGCGTCGAAGCCTCGTCGTTGTTACCCATCGCCCCGATTCCACATGTTAAGCTGAGCAAAAAGTGGGATGCTGCAGATCTGATGGCGCTTTGCCAACTGGTTTATGATATTCGCCGAGATGACAGTGATTTTCGTCGTGCGATGGCTGATGTTGCTGCGCAGCGCGTAAGCTTTGACCGCTTACGGAAGAATTATTGGGACAGACGTGAGTACAGTGCGATTACAGTAGCGGGCGATACCGCGTTTGGGGTAGAGTCGCTCGCTAAATTAGGTTTTACCGTAGAGGAATGAACATGACAGAAGAATTTGATGTTGCATACGACGTCGCTATATTGGGTGCAACTGGCGCTGTAGGCCGCACTATTATTGAGGTGTTGGAAGAGCGTAAATTCCCTGTGCGTAATCTTTACTTGCTAGCAAGTGAGCGCAGCGCCGGTGAAACCATTCGCTTTAATAACAAAAGCCACTTGGTTCGTAATGTAGAAGACTTCGATTGGAGTCAGGTGCAGATCGCATTGTTTTCTGCGGGTGCAGAACTGTCAGATCGCTATGCACCAATGGCGGCAGACGAAGGCGTCGTTGTTATCGATAATACGTCGCGCTTCCGTTACGAATACGATGTTCCGCTGGTTGTGCCAGAAGTGAACCCTGAGGCCATTGCTGATTTCCGTAACCGCAACATTATCGCGAACCCTAACTGTTCGACGATTCAAATGCTGGTGGCGTTGAAACCGATTTATGATGTTGCGGGTATTGAGCGCATTAACGTCGCGACATACCAATCAGTGTCGGGTTCAGGCAAGAAAGGCGTGGATGAGTTAGCGGGTCAAACCGTTAAGCTACTGAACAGCCAAGATGCAGAGCCAAGCCTGTATAAAAAGCAAATCGCGTTTAACTGTTTGCCGCACATTGATGCATTCATGGACAACGGCTACACCAAAGAAGAAATGAAAATGGTGTGGGAAACCCAGAAGATTTTGGGTGATGAAAACGTTGCAGTAAACCCAACGTGTGTGCGCGTACCCGTCTTCTATGGTCACGCAGAAGCGGTACACATTGAATGTCAGCAACCACTTGATGCTACCGAGGCGATGGATCTTCTGTCTCGCGCGGAAGGCATTGAAGTGTTTGCCAATGAAGACTACCCAACGCAAGTGAAAGACGCGACGGGCAAAGATCATGTCATGGTGGGCCGCGTTCGCAATGACATCAGCCATCCAAATGGTCTGAACCTATGGATTGTTGCTGATAACGTCCGTAAAGGCGCCGCAACCAACAGTGTTCAAATCGCCGAAGTTTTGGTTCGCGATTACCTCTAATTTGAACTGCCAGTGCGATTCCTTGCACGGGCAAACTCAAGCAAAAACAACCGGCACCAGTGATCTGCTGCCGGTTGTTTGATCACAAAACACAGTTTTATCTCTTCTCACTACAGTTTTCAGCTGGGCTTCCGATATAGTTAGGGAAATAACCATCAAGCCTATTTTTTCTGCCATAGAGGAATGCGGGCAGTGTCTGACGCAGATTTTAATAACGTTATGAAGCGAAGCCTTTTTTCATCATCTATCAGCCGTCGTCTCGGCAAAACGCTTGCCGTTACGTCTTTGTTGCTGAGCGTCATTATGACGTTTTCTGTGCAATCGGCGATTCGCATCATTGGTCCTCAAGAAGAGGCTCAACCTCAAGCAACGTCTGAACCTTTGTCTCGTGAGGCAACGCCGTCAACACGAGGTCGCAGTGCCGTGGGTCCAACTCGCGATAGCGATACACTATGGTCCATTGCTTCTCGCTACCAGCCAAATCAGTCTGTCAGTGTGTACCAAACCATTGGTGCTATTTTCCGCCTTAACCCTTCCGCGTTTGAAGATGCCAATATTCACGGGTTAATGCCGGGCAGCACTTTGGTTATGCCTTCTTTGGCTGAGATCCGTCGTGAGAGCACTGACGACGTGGCACAACGTCTTCAAATTGACCAGGCGAGAAAAGAAGCACAGCGCACGGTAGATCGCCGTCCGTTGAGCGAGCAAGTGCCTGCGCCAAAACCCCCAGTAACACCAACGGTAGCGCCAACGCCAGCAACAGAAACGGCAATGGCAAAAGATAAAAAACCGATGATGGAGGATGCCAAGCCTAAAGAGGCGATGGCTGACACCGAAGCTGCAATGCCTGAGAAAATGGCTGACGCTGGCGAGAAAATGACGCCACCGAAGCCGGACATGGCGGGCGTGCAAGATCAGATCAACGAATCTGATATGCAGATGGGTAAGTTGGTTGAAAGTAACCACATCCTGAAGATCCGTTTGGCAGAAGTGCAAAACGAATTGTCTGCGCTAAAAGAACAAATGACTGTTGACCAAGAACTCACGGGTGAAATAAAAGAGTTCTTAGAGGTTCAGCGTGTGCGTCAAGCGCAAATGGAGACCAAAGAGCCTTCATTCCTTGAAACACTTATGAATAGCCCGTTGATGCTAGCAACCGTTGCCATCATTCCTGCTCTTCTCGTGATCGGTGCGGCCGCCTTCATCATCATGCGTCGTCGTAAAAATGATGACGTTGAAGAGCCTGAGGGCTTAGATGGCGACGTACCGGACGACATGAATGTTATCATGGTACCTGAAGTAGAAGACGACACTGATGAATTAGTGCTTGAAGACGATGAGCTTGAAGTCACGGATGACACCGATGCGGATGATCTCTTCGGCGATGACAGCATGTTTGATTCTGAATTGGACGACATCAATTTGTCTGATTCTCTCGAACTGTCGGAAGAGCCTGAAGAATCTGGTTTATCGATTGATGATGAATTTGAAGCAGGTTCAGACATCTCTCTCGATGATGACTTTGATACGAGCTCTGAACTGAATGTTGCCGCAAGCAGCGACGATGCTATCGGCCTTGAAGACATGGAGCGCGCGCTCGATGAAATGGCCGATAACGAAGAAAAAGAACTTAGCCCTGATGAAGCGCTTGCAGCGGCATGGGAACAGTCACTGTCTGGCGGCGATGACGGTGATGTGGATGATATCGATGCGTTATTGAACGCCGAGCAATCGGGCGGTTCTGATACAGAAGAAAGCACTGCAGGCGATTCTCCAGATGACATCGTGAGTGACGACGATCTCAACGACGCCCTGTTCGACAAAGTGCTTGAAGACGAACCCGAGGTGGATTTGTCTCAAGACATTGACCTGTCAGATGATGATGCCCCGAATTCAGATGAAGCATCAGGCCAAGATGACATCGATGATATTTTCAGTGCCAACGAAGCAGCTGGCCAAGATGATATCGACGATATTTTCAGTGCCAACGAAGCAGCTGGCCAAGATGATATCGACGATATTCTTAATGCCACAGAAGCATCAGGCCAAGATGATATCGACGATATTCTGAATGCCACAGAAGCATCAGGCCAAGACGACATCGACGATATTCTGAATGCCACAGAAGCGTCAGGCCAAGATGACATCGACGATATTTTGAATGCAACTGAACCATCAGGCCAAGATGATATCGATGATATTCTCGGTGAAACAGAAACCTTGCTTGATGAGTTGGTTGATGACGTTGACGAAAACGGCGAGGCAATTGTCTCCGATGAGATTGATGACAGTGACGATCTATCAATCCCTTCAGACGGCGATGATGTTGACATTTCAGAGTCTGATGCGTTGCTTGATGAATTCCTCAACGGCGACGATGACGAAGATCCATTGGATGAAACCGCACTGCTTGATGAGTCGGTAGATGCGGATGACCTTCTTGATGACGTGCTGGGTGAACCCGCTGACAATGAAGACGTTGATTTAGGCGAAACCGATGTTTTGTTGGATGAGCTTTTAGACGATGATCTCGATGACGAGAGTGCCGTTCTAGATGCGCTGCCAGAAGACGGTGATGACCTACTGTCTCTTGATGACGAAGATTTACTCTCGACGCCTTCTGAGGCGGATGATGCGTCAGCTGACGACCTTTCCTCGTTTGATGATCCGTTAGATATCGATGGGTTGATGGATCCTGTTGCTGATGACGACACAACACCAGAGGATATCGACGAAAAAAAGTCTGAAGAGGCGTTAGATGCTGACACCTTGTCAGCGCTTGATGTGTTGGAAGAATCAAGCGAATCGGAAAGCGATGAATCGGACGATGAGCTGTCAGCATTGCTGGATGCAGTTTCAGAAGACGACGCGACGGAAGAAGACACTGATACATCCGCCGTTGATATCGACGAATTGGACGCGCTGGTTTCTGATGAGATTGAGTCTGATGAGGTTGTTCCAGAAGCGTCTGAAACCGAGATGGATCTGCTTGATGATGTGCTTGAACAGAGCATGGACGAAGACGCATCCTCTGACTCTGAAGACGCCATTCGTTTCGATGAAGAGGATATCGCAGATCTAACCGCAGCAAATGAATCTGCTGAACCGGAGTCAGAGCTTGATGCCTCAGACGACGATTTAGCGCTACTGGATAGCTTGCTCGATGACGTCGATGGCGCTGATGAAACGCAACCAACGGAAGACGCTGACCCCGCTGCTGAATTAGACGGTAATGCCGAGCCTTTGGATGCCCCCGTCGCTGATACCGAAAATGACGATGTAGATACCGATGCAGATAGTGATGCGCCGTTAGATCTTTCTGATTTCCCTGAGTATGACGAAGAAGCGGCACTGGCTGACAGTGAGGCGGAAGCGCCAAGCGCTGAGCATGAATCCATAACACCTGACGCCTCTCCATCTGATGCAGAGCAAGATGCCTCAGATGATGCGTTCGATTTATCGTCATTGCCCGAGTACACGGAAGAAGATGCCGCTGCTGAGTTCGACGTACCTTCATCCAATGACGATTTGGATGTACCGACCTCGTCACTTATCGAACAAGCCCTGCGTGATGATGACGCTGTGGCAGAGAGTGAAAGCGACGTTGGCGAGGAAGACGGCGCACCGACACCTTATGACACGGGTGATGCTGACTTGGGTGAATCTGATTTCGGTGCGACAGAAAATCACACCTTAGCCTTCCCACCTGTTGACGCGATCAGCATTGATGATCTGGGTGAGTTTGACGAAGACGATGCCTTAGGTGCCGCGCTAGAAGAGCAAAGGGAGCTGGACGACGCTGTTCCACCGAATAGCCGCAGTGAATTTTCGCAGCCGAGCGCGCCGCAATCTCTGGCCATGGAGATGGACGAGCTTTCTTCACTTGAAGATGATGCGCATCAGGTCGCCGGTTTGAACATGGATGCCTTACTCTCTGAGTCGATGGACGATGATGACTCCGCAGCATTTACTGGTTTCGAAACGGACAATGACTTAGACACGTTACAAACGGAAGATGAAACAAATTTCGACGCTGACGATCTGTCTTTCCCTGATGATGAGAGCGACATCTGGCAAGCGGAAATGGAGCCAGAGCCTGAACTTGAAACGGAAGATTGGTCTGAGCAACCTGAAATCCTTGGCGATGATGTCAAAGACATGGATTTGGATGGTGACCTTGAAGGGTTGTTGGAAGACGCCGAAAGTGAGCTGATTGAAGAATCTTCATCGGACGATGCTTACATCAGCATTGAAGAGCTCATGAAAGACGATGGCTCGCCACAGGAAGACCCCGACGCTGTCCCTATGGATCTCAATGTCGGCTTAGATGATTTCCCAGATGTCTTGGGTGATATTGAACCTTCAGACGTTGACAGCAGCGGAGAGGCTGCCACAAACATGGATCTTGCCAAAGCATACTTGGAGATGAACGATGTGGATGGCGCACTTCAATTGCTTGAGAAAGTAATGAGGGGTGATGATGCTGCGCTGAAAGCAGAAGCCCAACAGATGATTGAGAATTTGAATTAAATCTACCCATTTGGCGACGATTGAATAAACAAACGGCAGGTAACCCTGCCGTTTTTGCATCTTAAATGGGGTTCGTTTTTTTCACTGATCTTCGTCAATCGGTCATTGTCGCTGCATATTGGGTGGGTTTGGGTATAATGCGCAGCTTGAAATTGATAAATCAGTAACGCAGAGACAGAAAGAATGAGAATTGCCCTGGGTGTGGAATATGATGGTGCGCAGTACTTTGGCTGGCAGCGACAGCGTGAGGTGCCCAGTGTGCAAGAGCATTTGGAAAAAGCCCTGTCGAAAATCGCCAATGCGCCGATCGAAGTGCAATGCGCAGGTCGAACCGATGCGGGTGTGCATGGTACAGGCCAAGTGGTGCACTTTGATGTGAGCTGCGACAGACCCATGCGCGCATGGACAATGGGTGTGAATACGCACCTTCCTGACAGCATTGCGGTGCGTTGGGCAAAAGAAGTGCCTGACGAATTTCACGCACGTTTTACGGCAACAGCACGCCGCTACCGTTACATTATTTTTAATAACGCATTGCGTCCCGGCATATTGCGACATGGTGTGAGTCACTATCATGGTGATCTTGATGAAACACTGATGAATGAAGCAGGGCAATATCTGCTGGGCGAAAATGATTTTACGTCTTTCCGCGCTGCGCAGTGCCAATCCAATTCACCTTGGCGAAATATTCATCACTTAAATGTGACTCGACAAGGCGCATTCGTGATCATAGATATCAAGGCGAATGCTTTCGTGCATCATATGGTGCGAAATATCACAGGAAGTTTGATTGCTGTTGGCTTGAAAGAGCAAAAACCTGAATGGGTTAAATGGCTATTGGAAGCAAAAGATCGCAACCTTGCTGCCGCAACGGCAAAAGCAGAAGGGCTATACTTGGTTGAAGTGGACTATCCCGCCGAGTATGCTCTGCCTAGTTCTCCAGCGGGCCCGCTGTTTCTTCCTTACTCAAAGTGATTGTTTTATAAGGTGTGCCGATGCGCACCTTGTTTTTAATGTCACGTAATTCACTGAAAAATTGACGTAATTCGTGAAGCGTTACGCCAGATCAGCTTGAATCACACAAAATGGTAGAAATAATACGGTGCGTTCACTGTGTGAGAAAGACTAGACAAAAAATAGGTAGTACCAGTTTTTTGTCCAAAGTCTTAACAAGTTGTGTTTTAATTCTTGGTTGAATTCGTAGAAATCTAGGCCACTTGCCGCTAATACCTGCCCTCGTCATTAAGCACTTTCAAATGCTATAGGGACGCAACGCAGGCAAGTGCTCCAAATGAAAAGGTCGTTCATGAGCTGGCTTGAAAAAATTCTTACAAAAAGCAACATCGGTTCTTCAAGAAAGGCGTCCATTCCTGAAGGGGTATGGACCAAATGTTCATCTTGCGAACAGGTGCTTTACCACGCTGAACTAGAGCGCAACCTTCAGGTGTGTCCTAAGTGTGACCACCACATGCGTATGAGCGGCCGCCGTCGCCTTGAAACCTTCCTAGATGAAGGTAACCGCGTTGAGTTGGCATCCGATCTTGAACCTAAAGATTTGCTAAAATTCCGCGATTCTAAAAAATACAAAGACCGTATTTCTGCTGCGCAGAAGTCGAGCGGTGAGAAAGACGCACTGATCGTGATGAAAGGCGAGCTGCTGGGTATGCCGGTCGTCAGCTGTGCGTTTGAGTTCTCGTTCATGGGCGGTTCAATGGGCGCTGTTGTTGGCGCGCGATTTGTTCGTGCGGTTGAACAGGCAATTGAAGACAAGTGTGGTCTTGTGTGTTTCTCTGCCAGTGGCGGCGCGCGCATGCAAGAAGCATTGATGTCTCTGATGCAAATGGCAAAAACCAGTGCAGCCCTTGAGCGTCTTTCGAAAGAAGGTTTACCGTTTATCTCTGTACTGACTGATCCAACGTTCGGTGGTGTGACGGCAAGTTTCGCGATGCTAGGCGACGTGAACATTGGTGAGCCAAAAGCGCTTATTGGTTTCGCGGGTCAACGTGTTATTGAGCAAACCGTGCGTGAAAAACTCCCTGAAGGTTTCCAGCGTAGTGAGTTTTTGCTTGAGCACGGTGCTATCGACATGATTGTTGACCGCCGTGAGATGCGTCAACGCATCGGTGGTATGCTCGCTAAAATGACCGGCCATGAATCCCCATTGGTGGTGTCTGTTGACAAGCCATTGGAAGGTGAGGTTGTTGAGGTTGAACCGGTTGATGAAAATACCGAACAGTAAGTGGTATTAAGGCAATAAGTACGCTATCTCAGCACAGCTTCAAACCTTCACGTCGAAAAAGAGCGCCTTATGGCGCTCTTTGTCTTTTAGCTGATATGATTGATGTATTACTAGCTGTAGTAGATTACTGATGTCAGAACATATTTCACCCAACGCAAACGCACCACTTTCGGAGTGGCTGGCGTATTTAGAAGCACTGCACACCAGTGCGATTGATTTGGGACTAGACCGTGTGTCAGCGGTGGCTCAAAAAGGCCAGCTTACCAAGCCTGCTCCGACCGTGATCACGGTCGCGGGGACAAACGGGAAAGGCTCGACCTGCGCCATCATTGAAGCAATACTGCTGAAAGCAGGCTACAAAACAGGCGTGTACAGTTCACCGCACCTGATTCGTTACAA
>JBELME010000066.1:0-17123 GCA_042096095.1 Enterovibrio sp. | reverse complement strand
GGGGCAATACACCGGGTAACTTACGTTCAGAGGAAGAACAATCAGCGGAAGTTGAGAAGTGGATGGCAATTTTCGCATCTCACCCAGAGTTTACTGCCGCGTAGTGTGGCTATTCGCGGAGCATGACCCCGCGAAGCATGAGACATAAAAAAGCGCGGTCTCCCGCGCTTTTTTATCATTGGATAACGGTGATCCCAAACTCGTCATTGGCTACCCAAATATACCGATACTCTGATTTACCTTGTCGATCCGATATGATGGTCTTCACCCTGCCTCTTTTCACCCAAACAGACAGCATGGCATCAACACCATCCTCTGAAAGGTTAAAAGCTTTCGCCAATTCAACTTGGCTACATTTAGGGTGTGCCTCAATGTGCTGTTTAAGATCAGTCAGAATCATAGTGTTGCCCAGCGTTGAGTTTTCTCACGCTTGGCATAAACGCCTAATCCACCAATGCTCAGTAGCATCACTCCAATGCTTGCCGCTATCCACAACATGCTGGTCACCGGCGACAAAGAGAAAGCGAGCACTTGGTAGCACAAGGTAGCCGCAACAACCGCTAGCAACATCGTCCAACCAGCAATGAATGCAGAGAACGCACGACCAAATTCGCGAACATAAGCACCCATTGCGGCAACACATGGTGTGTAGAGCAAAATGAACACGAGGTAAGCGAAAGCGCCAGCCGCAGAGAAGTTCACGTTCAAGTTAGCAAAGATGCTCAAATCTACGCCTTGATCTTCCGCGACTGTCCCTTGGTCAGGCAAATCACCCACATCAATACCCAGTGGGTCTGCAAAGTTAATTCCTAACAAGTTTTCAGGAATACTTTGAACGGCTTCTTGAAGGCTGCCTGCAAGATCATACTCAGCGCTTTCTTCATCAGATGGTGAGGCATAGAGGTTGTTCAACGTACCTACCACGGCTTCTTTCGCAAAAATGCCCGTGATAATACCCACCGTTGCTGGCCAGTTATCTTCTTGAATACCAATAGGTGCAAAAATAGGTGTGACGATTTTCGCTGCTTCCGACAGCACTGACTGTTCTGAATCTTGATTACCAAAGCTTCCATCGGTACCAATCGAGTTGAAGAAACTCAGAATGGTGACCACGACCACGATGGTTTTACCCGCACCAAGAACAAAGCGCTTGAGTTTGTGCCATGTCTTGAGCATCACATCTTTTAAGCGTGGTAGCTCATAGCGTGGCATTTCCATGATCAAGGCTTCGCTATCACCTGGGAACAATGTACGGCGTAACACCATGCCCGTGAAAATGGCTGCTGCAATACCCATAAGGTAAAGAAGGAAGACAATGTTTTGACCTTGTTCAGGAAAGAATGCCGCTGCAAACAACGCATAAACCGGAAGCCTTGCGCCGCAAGACATGAAGGGAGCCATTGCGGCTGCAAGTCGACGTTCCCTTTCTTGATCAAGGGTTCGGGTCGCCATGATAGCTGGCACATTACAACCAAAACCCAACACCAATGGCACGAACGCTTTACCCGGCAGACCCACTTTCTGCATGAATTTGTCGAGTACAAAGGCCGCACGCGCCATGTAACCTGAGCTTTCTAGCAAAGACATGAACAGGTACAAACACGCAATGACCGGAATGAAGGTGGCGACCGTTTGAATACCGCCGCCAACACCATCAGCAATGATCGTCACCAACCAAACAGGCAGATGGTTATCGAGCAGGTAATGTCCGCCATCCACCAGCACTGCGCCAGTACTGATATCGAAGAAGTCGATAAATGCGCTGCCGATATTAATAGAGAACATGAACATCAGGTACATCACCACAAAAAAGAGTGGCAGCCCTAGCCAACGATTCAGCAATACATTGTCGATGGCATCCGTCACGCGTTCCGTTAACGGGAGATCTTGCTGTTTGCACTGATGACAAATATCCGCCACGCGCGAATAACGCACGTCTGCGATGACCAAATCCGTATCCGCTTTGCAGCTTGCTTCAATGGCAATGTGTTTCACATTCGCTTTAGCATCGACCGAAAGCTGATTCAACAAAATAGCGTCACCTGCAAGCAAACGAATCGCTGCCGCCCGCTGATACGCAATATCGGTGTCTTTTAGAGATGCTGCAATCGCCGAAATGGCAGATTCGATATCGTCGCCATATTGAAGAGACAGTGGCGAACACGCTTGTGCAGGTTGAATTTGTTTTGGTAGCGCCTGTTTGAACGATTCAACATCATCCATCGAGGTCGCCGTCACGGTAAGAACAGGACAGCCAATCGCTTCAGATAACACATCAGTATTGATGGAGAAGCCTTGCTGCTGCACGACATCCATTTTATTCAACACCACCACCATCGGGCGGCCAAGCTCTCTCAGCTGAAGCGTTAAATAGAGGCTGCGTTCTAAACTGCTGGCATCAAGAACATTGACGATAAGATCGCTTGGGTGCGAGAAAAGTGCGGTGATCGCGATGGATTCATCAAGACTGTTTTCACCGTCAGCGTTATCTAATGTGTAGATACCTGGCAAATCGGTGATCAGAAAACTTTCTTCGCCGATTTGTGCTTGTCCTGTTTTTTTATCTACTGTCACCCCGGCCCAGTTACCAATTTCTTGGCGACCACCGGTCAAGCGGTTAAACAGCGTCGTTTTACCCGAGTTAGGGTTACCAACAGTGAGTAGTTGCTTACTTTGCATCGTTCAATACCTCAATATTCTCTGCAAGGCTTAAACGAAGCGCGATATCGCAGCCACGAACTCGAACCTGAATAGGGTCACCCATAGGGGCGATGCGCACTACTGTCACTTGTGTATCAGGCAATAACCCCATCGCCATCAGTTTTTTTCGCGGAATGACCGGTACGTTCGCAAGCGACGTTACACGACCCGAGAATCCCAGTTTGAGCTCAGCTAGCTTCATAATCACAACCAAAATGAGAATTATAAACATTTGCGACTAAAGTATTGCAAAATGTTTCTTTGATAAAGTTGTTTTTGATCAACAAACAAACCGTTTAGAGAGATAAGCAAAAGATAACAAACGTTAAAATCGTCAAATTCATGTCATTCAAACCCGTGAAACTGTCAGAAAAGCGGGCACTTTAGTGGGATTTTGTTTCCACAACCTTTCAATGGATTACGTCGTTTTCCGTTAATTTCGTTAAAAACCAGAGAAATGCATCCGTTGACCACACTAAAATTTTAGAGGCGCTACGAAAAAAACTAAGCTTTTTAATCGGAATGAAATAATGGCGGGAAATTACTATCTGCGTGGAAGGGGAAACCGCTTTAATGGATTCATCTAACCGAAAAGAATTCCAGACGGTGTGTGGTTACCCACACACCTCCGGCAGCAAGCGAAGGTGTCTTTGACACCCGTGGTATAGCTTGGCGGCTATACCACGCTCTTTTTTTTCTCAATCCCTTCTTTATTTTTATCTTCTTTAAACTGCGAAGGTGTGCAGTTGTATTTTGCTTTGAACGATTTGGCAAAGTAAGACGGCTCATTGAAACCGCATGCAACAGCAACATCGGAAATCTTATCTCCTTGTAGCAACATGCAACCTGCCTGTTCCAGTCGCGTTGTGATTAACGCTTCCTTAAACGTACACCCGAACTCTACTTTAAATCGCCGTTGAAGACTTCGCTCTGAGATAAATAGTGCTTTTGCAAGGATAGACGGTGAATATTCGGGATCGTGGAAGTGGCTGCCAATATGCTCACTCACTGATGCTCGCCATTCGCGGGACTCATCGGTCTGGTCTTCATAATGCTCAGTGACCCCTTCCGGCTCGTCCAAAAACGCAGTTTCCTCAAGCGACGGCAGCATTTGCGGCAAAGGGAGATGAAAATATCCTTCTCTTCGTGGCGGTGTTACCTCAACGAAGTGCTGCTGTTTTGCAATTGTCGCCACTTTCTTATGTACCGTCTCTCTGAGCTGCCTATTTTGCGCCTTAATAACCAGTGTACGTTTTCGAGCAACAAGGTAACCGATTCCCCCCATCAACAGCATAAAGCTGATGTAGTACCACGGGTTATAAAACCAAGGGGAGTTGATTGCAAATGACAACAAGATGACTTCGCGTTCAGGATCTGTGCGCGTAGGACTCTTAATAATAAGGGCATAACTCCCAGGCTCGAGAGAATCAAAGACCAAACGTTGATCTTGCGTACGGTACCAGTTACCCGCTCCACGCCCATCGAGGCGATATTGGAGCTCCTTCCGGTTTCCGAATGGCATTAGGCCAACGTCCACCATCAAGGCACTTTTACTTGAAAACACCAATGGCTCGCTGTGTTTTGCCCCTAAGCGCCAAGGCTTACCATCCACAAACAGCGCCCCAATACTGGCTTCAAACACTTCCCTTTCAAACAAGTTGCCCATTGTTTTTAGATCAAAGGAAAACACTCCCCAATCCCCCGCTAGCACGAGTGCATCATCACTAAAAAGGCAGTGGTACGGCAAGGTTGAAGATTGGTTAAATTGATTGGCGTTATAAGACACAGCAGCGTCACCCTTTAGCATTGGCAGCTTGCGAATCCCCTTGCTTGTTACCAACAACGCAGCATCATCGATAAGCGAGATACATCGCATGCGCTCTTCTGCACTGTTGAGCATCAGTGGTTCAATTCCCACTGCGGATGGCTTATGCAAGCGCCGATAAACGCCTCGATTCGTCAGCACCCATAGGTAGCCATTGCTATCGGCTTCTAATGCCTGCACAGCGCCGATTTGTTCACGAGAAACCACTTTGGTAAAAGCACCGTCATAGAAATGAAAAATACCGTTTGTCGTGCCAAGCCAAGACCCATCTTCGTCCCTGTCCACCACCGCATGTAGGCGCGTATTTTCATCGCCAGACCACTCATCACCATAGTTAACGATGGTTTCTGTTTTTGGCCAATAGCGATAAACACGGCTTCCAACGGAAATCCACAACGAGTGAGAATCGGCAATGACACTGTCGACGGGCTGACCGGTAAATATCGACGGTATTCGCCAACGTTCCTCTTCCAACGTGACTGATGAATACGCATAAAGACCCGATGACGCCGCTATCCAGAGAGTGTCGTCTAATCTATCCATGCTTTCGACGACGATGTTTAATGTCGCTAGTCGTTGTTTTTCAAGCGTGACCGAGGAAAGCGTGATCAACTTATTCTTCACGCTCATCACATAGCCGTCGTGATTTTTTTCTAAGCCGCTAACGCGGCCTTCACTTATTAGGTCACGAATATCATGGAGCGGGAAACGTGCGATGTTTATAGCAATGATGGAACGATAGTTTAGCGCCTGATCAGTCGTGACCCATAAGTCACCATTGTCAGCGACTTCAATGTCGTAAACGTTTTGCCCGGCAAAGCCGTAAATGTCGTCCGGGTTGTTCTCGATCTTTTTAAATTGAACCGATGAATAGTCAACTTGTTGGCTCAGACGCAAGCCATCTCGCCCTCCCACCCAAACGCCTTCATCGTTTACGTTAATGCTAGAAATTGCTAAATCACTAAGCAGCTTTCCTGCCAAATACCAAGGTTGCGATGCTTTACCCTTTGCTGCCGTAAGTTCATCGCGGTGCAAAACGAACACACCTTCGCGGGTACCCACCCATATGGCGTCTTCCACATTTTGCACGGCCGTCATTGACGAATGTGAAAACATCGGCGTGGACATGTTGTCAGCGAGATAGAGTCCCTGATCTTTTAGAAAGTACGTATGCGTTTGCGTGGTGAAAATTTGTGAAACAGGTTCACTAAGCACCGTTTCAGGCAATCTCTGGCCCGCTTGAAAAGCAACAACGGCGTTATCCGTGGAAACCCAAAGGCGTTGTTTAGTCGCGATGATTTGAGCAGGACCATCAACGTCATGTTTTGTTAGGGTGTTTTCATTTTGATTGTATTCATACAATTTCCCATCTGCGACTAACCACAACGCACCATCAAAGACTTCAATACAAGACACAGGCATGGACAACGCCGGGACAAACGCTTCAAGTAAATGAAAGTGGACACCATCGTAATAACTGACCTTTCCTGCCGAATCGAGCAGCCACATCCCTGAGTTGCCAATCGATTTAATGGATTCAACGGAGGTCGTATCGTTCGGTTGCTGAAAAGGAAATGCATAAAAAATAGGGTCGGCCAACGATACACGCGCAGCAATCAGCAGCATGAAGGCTATGAAGTACCGGAAAAAGCTTCGAGCAAGCAAAAGGCGAGGCATTGAGACTCCACCGCTGTAAAGACGTGATTTTGGTACGTTAGATTTTCTCAGTTTTTATTTGCCGCCAATTGAAGGTGATTCATTATTGCTACAGTGATCACACAAACCAAACAGCATTGACCGCTATTTTGATGACATTGGTGTGTAAGAAGTGATGGAACGATCTAAGGAGCGCTATCGTTGAGGTAGGATGGCTAAAGTGAAAATAAAAAAGCGCCAAACTCTCGGTGTTCGGCGCCTTCATAGACAGAGCGATTTTGTGTCTCAAAGGACAACATGAATCAGTGCTGGAAACACGCCAAATAGCTCGAGCCAAGAGACAGTAGAAAGTCTTTGTAACCTTGCGTGGCCAGGTCAATGTCTTGCGCCATCGGATCAAGTTCTACCAATTTCACCCCAGTCCCTTTGGTCACACTCTTTATGAGTGAAGGATTGAATTGAGGCTCAGTAAACACACACTGTGCTTCTTTGTTCTGCAGTGTTGTGCGAATAGTCACCAAGGTTCTTGCCCCCGGTTTACGCTCAGGATCGACGGTAAAGTGCCCTGTTGGAGAGAGACCGAAAGCACTTTCAAAGTACCCATAAGCATCGTGGAAAAGGAAATAACCTTTGTTTTCAATCGATGCAAAGTCATCCGTTAATGCCTGCTGTGTTTGGGATACTTCAGCGACAAATTTGTCGTAGTTGTTTTTGTATTCAGCGGCGTTTTTCGGATCTTTTTGCGATAAATTTTCCAGAATCGCTTTCGCAATCACTTTACTTTGTTCTGGGCCCAGCCAGATATGGCCATCAATACCCGAATGATCATGGCCATGATGATCGTCATGGTCATCATGTCCTTCTTCGTCACCATAATACATGACGGGCATGCCTTCATAATTGGTTAGCTGAAGCGCGTTCTTTTGCGTTAATAGCATTTTTTCTAGGAACAATTCGAGCTCAGGCCCCACCCAAACCACCATATCCGCCGTTTTCAGTTTTTTAATGTCGGAAGGCTTCAACGCATAGTCATGTGGCGACGCATTCAATGGCAACAGAACATCAACGTTGGCCTTATCACCAGCAATATCGTTCACGATCAAGGCTAGCGGTTTAATGGTAGTAACAATGGATAGCGGAGATGCTGAAGCAGCACAAGTAACAACCAAGCTAGCGATAGCGAGGAGGCGGGGAAGGTTTAATCTCATAATTGTTCCGACGGTTGGTGATTTGATCGTGAGGCAACGTGTTATAATATAACACTTCCTTTTAAACATCATGTCGAATTTATGTCCGCACCTCTTGTTACACTCGATAACGTTTCCGTCGTGTTTGATGGCAGAAGCGTTTTGGACAGGGTTACGCTTTCCCTGTACAGAGACAAAATCACCACGCTTATTGGTCCCAACGGTGCAGGAAAATCGACACTGGTCAAAACGGTTATAGGCCTAAACAAACCCACGGAAGGTAGTGTTGATCGCAGCCACAATGTGAAGATTGGTTATGTTCCCCAGAAGCTTCACCTTAACGATGCGCTGCCGCTTCGCGTAGAGCGTTTTCTAAAACTCAACCCTCATGCGACATCCGCATCGATTAACGAGGCGTTGTCACTCGTGGGCGCAACCAAGTTGCTCAATGCAAACATGCACACGCTGTCCGGCGGTGAAACGCAGCGCGTTTTGCTGGCGAATGCCGTGCTCAAAAAGCCTGATTTATTGGTGCTCGATGAACCAGTACAAGGTGTTGATGTCACCGGGCAGCTCGCACTATACAGCCTGATAGCCAAGCTAAAAGCCAAACTGCATTGTGGCATTTTAATGGTCTCTCATGACCTGCATCTTGTGATGGCAAAAACCGATGAGGTTATTTGCTTACAGCACCACATTTGCTGCTCAGGTGCGCCTGATTCAATATCATCACATCCAGAATATGTTGCAATGTTTGGTCGCCAAGAAAGCGAACAGCTCGCCTTGTATCACCACCACCATAATCACGACCACGATCTATCAGGCAACCCTGTTGGTCCTTGCCAGCACGGAGACCATTAAAATGCTTGAGTTTTTAACCATCCCGATTCTTGCGGGCATTTTGATTGCAGCCGCTGTCGGCCCGCTTGGCTCGTTCGTTGTTTGGCGCAAAATGGCATACTTTGGCGATACCTTAGCGCATGCCTCTCTTTTGGGCTTATCACTGGGGTTCATTTTCCAAGTGAATTTGAATGTCGCCTTGATTGCTAGCTGCTTACTGATCGCCATGTTGCTGGTTGGCTTACAGCGAAAAAGCAGCGTATCAACCGACACGCTCCTTGGCATTATAGCGCATACTTCCCTTTCTTTAGGCTTGGTCTCTATCAGCTTGGTCGATGATTTACGCGTCGATCTCATGGCTTATCTATTCGGTGATTTGCTGTCTGTTTCGAGCACCGATTTAGGCTGGATCGCCCTTGGCTGCGGATTGGTCACGCTTACGCTGATCAAGATGTGGCGCCCGCTTCTCGCTATTACCGTCAATGAAGAGCTTGCGCGCGTGGACGGATACAATGTAGATCGACTACGCCTAATCCTGATGCTCATGGTCGGATTGGTCATTGCCATTGCGATGAAGTTCGTGGGGGCGCTGATCATCACTTCCTTGATGATCATCCCAGCAGCGACCGCGAGGCGCTTCTCCACCAGCCCTGAAAAAATGGCGATGCTTGCCAGCGTAATCGGCGTGTTCTCCGTCCTTGGTGGTATCTCACTGTCTTGGCTTGAGGACACCCCTGCTGGGCCTTCAGTGGTGGTGTTTGCTGGTTTACTGTTTTTTCTTAGCCAATTCCGCCGACAAGTGGAATAAGCCAACACGTCTTATTAAGCACATAAAGAAACCGCTCATGAGAGCGGTTTTTTATTTTTCAGCGTATCCGAAGACAGCGCGTTAGCTGTATTACCAGCCCGTGCTTTCGCGAAGTGCTTTGCCGATGTCAGCAAGGCTCTTAACGGTTTTCACGCCAGCAGCTTCTAGTGCCGCAAATTTGTCTTCCGCAGTACCTTTACCACCAGAGATGATCGCACCTGCGTGACCCATACGCTTACCTGGAGGCGCTGTAACACCTGCAATGTAAGAAACGACAGGCTTAGTGACGTTCTCTTTGATGTATGCAGCCGCTTCTTCTTCTGCAGTACCACCGATTTCACCGATCATGACGATCGCTTCAGTCGCAGGATCTTTCTCGAACATTTCTAGAACGTCGATGAAGTTTGAACCTGGGATTGGGTCACCACCGATACCTACACAAGTAGATTGGCCGAAACCTTCGTCAGTGGTTTGCTTAACGGCTTCGTAAGTCAAGGTACCTGAACGCGATACAATACCTACTTTGCCTGGCTTGTGAATGTGGCCTGGCATGATACCGATCTTACACTCGCCGGGAGTGATCACACCTGGGCAGTTAGGACCGATCATGCGAACGCCCGCTTCGTCTAGCTTCACTTTCACTTCTAGCATGTCCAGTGTTGGAATGCCTTCAGTGATGGTGACGATAAGCTCAACGCCTGCATCGATAGCTTCTAGGATTGCATCTTTACAGAATGGTGCTGGTACGTAGATAACAGATGCTGTTGCACCGGTTGCATCTACCGCTTCAGCCACTGTGTTGAACACAGGAAGGCCGAGGTGTGTTGTGCCGCCTTTACCAGGAGAAACACCACCTACCATTTGCGTACCATACTCAAGCGCTTGCTCAGAGTGGAACGTACCTTGGCCACCGGTAAAACCTTGGCAAATAACTTTAGTATCTTTATTGATCAAAACAGACATTATTTGCCCTCCGCTGCAGCAACAACTTTATCAGCTGCTTCAGTCAGTGAGGTCGCAGCGATAATGTTCAGGCCGCTATCGGCCAATTTTTGAGTTCCAAGTTCTGCGTTGTTACCTTCTAGGCGAACAACAACAGGTACCTTAACGCCTACCTCTTCAACCGCACCAATGATGCCGTCTGCAATGAGGTCACAACGTACGATACCGCCGAAGATGTTCACCAAAACGGCTTTTACATTATCGTCAGATAGGATGATTTTGAATGCTTCGGTTACACGTTCTTTTGTCGCGCCGCCACCAACATCCAAGAAGTTTGCTGGGCTGCCACCATGCAGGTTAACGATATCCATCGTACCCATTGCAAGGCCAGCACCGTTAACCATGCAGCCAATGCTTCCGTCAAGAGCAACGTAGTTCAGTTCCCACTGAGCTGCGTGCGCTTCACGTGCGTCATCTTGGCTAGGATCGTGCATTTCACGCACTTTTGGCTGACGGTAAACGGCATTGCTATCGATAGTCAGTTTTGCATCTAGGCAGTGCAAGTTACCTTGGTCAGTAATAACCAATGGGTTAACTTCTACAAGTGCAACATCACGCTCGATGAACAGCTTAGCGATGCCCATGAAGATCTTGGTGAATTGCTTTATCTGGTCGCCTTGCAAGCCAAGTTTGAATGCAAGTTGACGACCTTGGTATGGCTGAGGGCCTACCAATGGATCAATCGCTGCTTTGTGGATCAGTTCCGGCGTTTCTTCCGCAACTTTCTCGATTTCCACACCACCTTCCGTTGATGCCATAAAGACAACACGACGCGTGCCACGGTCAACAACCGCACCAAGGTAAAGTTCTTTCGCGATGTCAGTGCAATCTTCAACCAAGATTTTGCTTACCGGCTGACCGTTTGCGTCTGTTTGGTAAGTCACAAGGTTTTTGCCCAACCAGTTTTGAGCAAACTCTTTAATTTCTTCTTTTGTGCTAACAAGTTTTACCCCGCCCGCTTTACCGCGACCACCAGCGTGTACTTGGCATTTTACAACCCACTTGTTGCCGCCAAGCTTGTCTGCAGCTTCCGCTGCTTCTTGAGGAGTGTCACAAGCATACCCTTCTGATACAGGCAGCCCGTATTCAGCAAACAGCTGTTTTGACTGATATTCGTGCAGATTCATGATGTTCTATCCGTGTCTGTTTTCCATTTTATAGGTCTAATTTGCTTTCCACACAGGGGACGTCACGCCCCCTGTTACCGACAGAAGCCGGACTGCTTATACGTCAAGCAGCAAACGCGTTGGGTCTTCTAAAAGCTCTTTGATGGTAACCAAGAAACCCACAGACTCACGTCCATCGATCAAACGGTGATCATAAGAAAGAGCAAGGTACATCATTGGTAGAATCTCAACCTTACCATCCACTGCCATTGGACGTTCTTGGATCTTGTGCATACCAAGAATTGCAGCTTGTGGTGGATTGATGATTGGCGTCGACATCAATGAACCAAAAACGCCGCCATTGGTGATAGTAAAGTTACCACCAGTAAGATCATCAACGGTTAACTTACCATCGCGACCTTTAAGAGCCAATTCCTTGATGCCCTTTTCAACGTCTGCCAAACCAAGACGGTCGCAGTCGCGAAGAACTGGCGTAACCAAACCACGAGGGGTTGAAACCGCCATGCTCACATCAAAGAAGTTATGATAAACGATATCATCGCCATCAATAGATGCATTCACCTCAGGATAACGTTTCAGCGCTTCTACAACGGCTTTCACGTAGAAAGACATGAAGCCCAAACGGATACCATGACGTTCTTCAAACACATCTTTGTATTGCTTACGAATGTCCATGATGGGTTTCATGTTCACTTCGTTAAACGTTGTCAGCATCGCAGTGCTGTTCTTGGCTTCGAGCAAACGCTCAGCAACACGCTTACGAAGACGTGTCATAGGAACACGTTTTTCGCTGCGATGACCAAGGGACGGTGTGTCGCCTTTTGCTTCTTGTGCAGGTGCTGCTTTTTTCGCTCCACCTTGCTTCAAGAACGCGTCCACGTCTTCACGTGTGATGCGGCCACCCACACCCGTGCCTTTCACCTGCTCTGGCTGCAGATCATTCTCTGCAAGCAGGCGGCGAACGGCTGGGCTTAATGAATCGTTTTGCTCTTCACTTAAAGACGCCGTGTGGCGCTTATCAGGAGAAGCTTCTGAAGAAGCGGTAGTGTCTTTCGTTGGTTCACCAGCAACAGCACCTGCTTTAATTTTCGCAAGCAATTGCTTAGAAAGTACAGTTGCACCTTCTTCTTCGATAATGGCTTCCAACACACCAGCTTCAGGTGCAGGCACTTCGAGAACGACTTTGTCGGTTTCGATATCAACGAGCACTTCGTCACGTTCAACGGTGTCGCCCGGCTGCTTGTGCCAAGTTGCAACTGTCGCATCCGCGACAGACTCAGGTAGGTCGGGAACCAGAATTTCGATTGTCATATCGTTATTTTCCTTAGCTTTCTAGTTCTTAATTCAGGGTAAGCGCGTCTTCAATTAACGCTTTTTGTTGTTTTAGGTGCACCGACATATAGCCCACTGCTGGCGATGCTGACGCTGCGCGTCCTGCATAGCTCAACGTGGCATCCGCAGGAATAACTAAGCGGAAATTATGTTGGCTGCTGTACCAAGCGCCTTGGTTTTGAGGTTCTTCTTGGCACCACACAAAGTCTTTTGCATTCACAAATTGGCTAATCACAGCTTGTAAGTCCTCTTTCGGGAACGGGAACAGCTGCTCAATACGCACAATCGCGACATCTTTGATTTCTTCTTTGCGTCTGGTTTCTAGCAAGTCGTAGTAAACCTTACCTGAACACAACACCACGCGTTTCACTGCTGCTGGATCGAGATCATCAACTTCGCCGATCGCGCTTTGGAAGTTGCCATTAGCAAGATCGTCAAGCGAAGACGTACAAAGAGGATGACGCAACAATGATTTAGGAGACATCACAACAAGTGGTCGACGCATAGGGCGAAGTACTTGGCGACGGATCATGTGATAAATCTGTGCAGGTGTCGACGGTACACACACTTGCATGTTTTGCTCTGCGCAAAGCTGCAAGTAGCGCTCAAGACGTGCAGATGAGTGCTCTGGGCCTTGACCTTCATAGCCGTGTGGAAGCAACATGGTCAGGCCACACATACGGCCCCATTTTTGCTCGCCAGAACTGATGAATTGGTCGATAACGACTTGCGCGCCGTTTGCGAAGTCACCAAATTGTGCTTCCCAAATCGTCAAACCGCCCGGCTCAGCAGTGGTATAACCATATTCAAACGCCAATACCGCTTCTTCCGACAACACCGAGTCAAACACTTGGAATGGACCTTGTTTGTCATGAAGGTTAGATAGCGGAATGTAGGTGCTTGCATCCGTTTGATTGTGCAAAACAGCGTGACGGTGGAAGAAGGTTCCACGGCCTGCGTCTTGACCACTGATACGAATACGCTTGCCTTCATCAACCAAGGTTGCGTAAGCGAGCGTTTCAGCCATCCCCCAATCGAGTGCTTTCTCTCCATTCACCATCGCAAGGCGATCGTTATAGAGTTTATTCACGCGACTGTGCAATTTGTGGCTTTCAGGATACTTACAAACTTGGTGTCCGAGTTCTACCAAACGCGTCATGTCGAAGGTATTTGGCCATTCGATGGTCCAATCATGACCAAGGTATGGAGACCAGTCGACCGAGTGAAGCGCCATAGGGCGATACTCTTTCACAACGTGCTCACCGCGATCGAGTGCATCGCGATACTCATTGATGAGGTAGGTTGCTTTCTCAATGTCAGCGACATTTTGATCAGCTAACACATCGGCATAAAGTTTACGTGGCGTTGGGTGTTTTTTGATTTTCTGGTACATCAAAGGCTGAGTCGCATTCGGCTCATCAGCTTCGTTGTGGCCATGACGGCGATAACACACCAAATCAATAACAACATCGCGTTTAAACGTATTTCGGTAATCCAGTGCCAGGCGAGAAACGAACGCGACAGCTTCTGGGTCATCCGAATTAACGTGAAGAATTGGCGCCTGAACCATTTTCGCGATGTCAGTACAATATTGCGTTGAACGCGTATCGTGCGGATTAGACGTCGTGAAACCGATCTGATTGTTTACAACAATGCGAATGGTACCACCCACGCGATAACCACGCGCTTGTGACATGTTGAAGGTTTCTTGAACCACACCTTGACCTGCGATTGCAGAGTCACCGTGAATAGAGATGGGAAGGACAGTAGAGCCGTCTTTATCGCCAAGACGATCTTGACGTGCACGCACCGAACCGATCACCACAGGGTTTACGATTTCTAGGTGAGATGGGTTGAATGCCATCACCAAGTGAACATCGCCACCCGGTGTTGCAAAGTCACTTGAGAAACCTTGGTGATATTTCACATCACCCGTACCCCAAGTTTCATCGTGCTTGCCGGCGAATTCGTCGAAAAGCTCAGAAGGCTTCTTACCTAGAACGTTAACCAACATGTTCAAACGACCACGGTGAGCCATACCTACGACGACTTCACGTGCTCCATTTGCACCTGCTTGGCGAATGATTTCCTTCACCATCGGGATGAGTGCATCACCACCTTCTAGAGAGAAGCGTTTCGCGCCAGGGAACTTCGCGCCAAGATAGCGCTCAAGACCTTCTGCCGCTGTTAGCTCTTCAAGAAGTGTGATTTTTTCATCCGTTGAAAACTCAGGCTGACCCACAACAGATTCGATACGCTGCTGGAGCCAACGCTTTTCTTCGGTATCTGTAATGTGCATGTATTCCGCACCAACAGAACCACAGTAGGTTTTGTTTAGGGCTTCATACAAATCGGCAAGTTTCATGCTCTCTTGCCCAATAGCAAAAGAACCGACGTTGAACGTCTCTTCGAAGTCATCTTCGTTGAGAGAGTGGAATGAAGGATCTAAGTCAGGTACACGGTCGCGTTGCCAAATACCTAAAGGATCCAAGTTTGCTTGTTGATGTCCTCGAAAACGGTAAGCATTGATAAGTTGCAATACTTTAACCTGTTTAGCGTCTACATCTGGGTCACTGACTGAGGCACTATGATGCGCTGTCTCGGTAGCGAGTCTACGGAAATAATCACGAACTCTGGAGTGGGCTTGCTCGGGTGCTTTTCCATTTACAACGGGCAATTCATCGAAAATTGCTCGCCATTCGTTTTCAACAGACTCGGGGTCACTGAGGTACAGTTCGTAGAGGTCTTCTACGTAAGTTGCATTGGCGCCAGCCAAATGAGAAGACTCAAGCCAAGCCTTCATCACGCCATTTTGCATTGTTATCCCTTAACCACTTAGTTATATGTGTTGCAATGCCTGGGGACTAACCGGGCTCCTTTTAAGCTCCCCTTTCGAGGAGCTTAAATCTAGATTTTGTATCAATTCGGCAGCTTAGACAGCTCGTTTGAGCAGCATCGATCGAATATGACCAATTGCTTTTGTCGGATTAAGCCCTTTAGGACAAACATTTACACAGTTCATTATGCTATGGCAACGGAAAACACTAAAAGCGTCGTCCAGATCTGATAAACGTTCGTCCGTAGCAGTGTCTCGGCTATCAATAAGCCAGCGGTATGCCGCCAAGAGACCTGCAGGTCCGATAAACTTGTCTGGGTTCCACCAAAACGATGGGCAAGACGTTGTACAACATGCACACATGATGCATTCATACAGCCCATCAAGGTGTGCACGATCATCCGGAGATTGCAGGTTTTCACGCGATGGTGGTGTACCGTCGTTAATCAAGAACGGCTTCACGCGCTCGTAGTTGGTGTAAAACTGCGTCATATCGACAATCAAGTCACGCACAACTGGCAGACCAGGTAATGGTCGGATAACAATGCTGGATTTGTCAGTCAGTGCTGATAATGGCGTCACACACGCCAATCCATTCTTACCGTTCATGTTAATGCCGTCAGACCCACAAACCCCTTCACGACAAGAGCGGCGGAACGCGAGGGTTGAATCTTGTTCTTTCAACAAAATCAATGCGTCTAGCACCATCATGTCCGAGCCGTCTGGCACTTCAAGGGTGTACCCTTTCATGTGTGGCGCGTCATCAACATCCGGGTTGTAACGATATACAGAGAAATTCAGTTTCATAATTATCTACCTCCCTTAATATGTACGCGCTTTAGGCGGGAATGTATCACGATGAATCGGCTCCATGTTTACATCACGCTTCGTCATAGATTCAGTTTCTGGGTTGTAGATGCTGTGGCATAGCCAGTTCTCATCATCACGCTCTTGGAAATCAAAGCGAGCATGAGCACCGCGGCTCTCTGTACGGTAATTAGCCGAGACAGCCGTTGAAAATGCAGTTTCCATCAGGTTATCAAGCTCTAGACATTCAACACGCTGAGTATTGAACTCACTCGAGGTGTCATCCAAGCGCGCTTCTTTCAAACGCTCACGGATAACTTTAAGCTCTTCCAGTCCTTTCGCCATCGCATCACCTTCACGGAATACCGAGAAATTGTTCTGCATGCAAGACTGAAGATCTTTACGAATTTGAACAGGGTCTTCGCCTTTCTGCGTTGAGTTCCAACGATTTACACGAGCAAGAGACGCTTCGATGTCAGATTCAGACGCATCACGCGCTTCCACTTGTGCAGCCAACGTTTCACCGAGGTGTAAACCTGTCGCACGACCAAATACCACCAAGTCGAGCAATGAGTTACCGCCCAGACGGTTTGCACCGTGAACCGATACACTCGCAATCTCACCACACGCGAATAGACCTTGAACTTCAACATCGTTGCCATGCGGATCTTGCTTGATGGCTTGACCTGAAATTTGTGTTGGAACACCACCCATCATGTAGTGACACGTTGGAATTACAGGGATAGGTTCTTTAATTGGGTCAACATGAGCAAAGGTACGAGACAGTTCAAGAATGCCTGGCAGACGCGCTTCAAGAACGTCTTTACCCAAGTGATCCAGTTTCAATTTAATATGTGGACCCCAAGGACCTTCACAGCCACGGCCTTCGCGAATTTCAACCATCATTGAACGGGCAACAACGTCACGACCAGCAAGGTCTTTCGCGTTTGGTGCATAACGTTCCATGAAGCGCTCGCCGTCTTTGTTTAGAAGGTAACCACCT
>JBELME010000065.1:0-17312 GCA_042096095.1 Enterovibrio sp. | reverse complement strand
GGGGAGCGCATCATAATCTTTCCTTGAGTATGTGAATTTGTTACCAGTTGTTGCAATTGATAACGATTATTACATTCACACTCAGTAAATTTCAAATGCTAATGATAAATAATATCATTTAGTTTTAACTTTATTCTCTTTTTCTTCTCTTTATTACGCATTAATTTGCATACTTTTAGTAATTATCACGTACCCAAAATTAGGACACAGGTTAGATTGAAACCAAATGAGTTCGCATAATCAGCAACTCATGTGTAAGGTTTGGTAAGAAAGCTCGAAAAAACCTTTAAATATTCACGTATAGAACAGATAATTCGGCGAATTTTTAACATCCTGCCGCTGTTTAAAGGAGACGCTTCGATGGAGAAGCACGAAGAGGTGTTGGTAGCGCTTAGGCAAATCATTCGCGCGATTGATCTGCACTCAAGAAAGCTAAATAAAGAGGCTGGTCTGACGGGTCCACAGCTCGTTCTAATGAGAGCCATTGATGAATTGGATGAAGTCACCATTCGCCAACTTTCAAACCACACCAACATGAGTCAGGCAACTGCAACGACAATCTTGGATCGCCTTGCCAGCCGTAACCTTATTGTGCGTGTAAGAAGCAACTTGGACAAACGTAAAGTCCATGCGCACCTGACGCCAGAAGGCCAACAAGCCTTACAACAAGCGCCAAAACCTTTACAAGAAAGCTTTATTTCTCGCTTTCAATCCCTTGAAGAGTGGGAGCAATCGTTGCTCATTTCTTCTGTACAGCGTATTTCATCAATGATGAACGCGGAAAACATCGACGCTGCACCACTTCTTGAAGTTACCCCTCTTACCACGCTCGATGAAACACATTAAAAAAAGGCCCTAGGGCCTTTTTTTATCATTCCTCTTCTTCATCCGCAGCATTTAATGCACAACACTCACCCTTCCTTGGCAGGTGTGGGCTTACCGAATTTAACCAACCCCGTTGCGAGCGCAGTGCCGAGGAAGATCGTGCAAGCACCTAAGATCATTCTTAGCGTGACGCTCTCATCTAATAAGAAGTAACCCCACACCGCCGCAAACAATGGAATTAAGTAGGTCACGGTAATGGCATTGGTTGGGCCAACGCGCTCGATCAATCGGAAATACAAAATATATGCAAAGCCCGTGGACACAAAACCCAGAATGATAGCGGCAATCCAACTTGCTTGGCTTGGGTTAACCTCTGGCCAGAAAATAAGGCCCAATGGCAACAGCGCAACGGAAGATCCAATCTGACTGCCCGCAGCAGTGACAAGCGGCGGAACCCCTTTCAGTAAGCGTTTTGCATAGCTGGCTGATATGCCATAAAACACCGTGGCACCTAAGACCGCAAAAACAGACCACCCTAGCCCACTCGAACCAAAATCAAGCTTGCCCCACACCAACACCATAACGCCAACCACACCAATCAAAAGCCCAGTCATGCGCGTGTATGTCAGCTTATCTCCCAACCAGAAATAGGCAATGATCGCGCCCCAAATGGGCGTACTTGCATTGAGGATGGCGGCGAATCCGCTCGAAACGTTCATCTTAGCGTATGGAAACAGTACAAACGGGATGGCAGATCTGAACAAGCCAACACAGCATGAATGAAACCAACTGGCTCGAAATTCATGCAACTGTTTCCTCACCATCAAGATTGGCAACAGCAAGACAGATGCCAACACAACGCGCACGGTGATCAACGCAAACGGGCCAAAATCTGGCACGGCATAGCGAATAAACAGGAATGAGGCTCCCCATAACGCAGCTAATAAAAGCAGTTCAGCAACGTCTTTTTGCTTCATTTCCATCTTCTTTCCTTCGTCCCTTATTTCACTCCAGCACGCTGAAGTGCGTCGCATTTAGCTGCAAGATTACGGCGACTTCTCTCCAATGACTGGCCATTTTCGGGCATCACATACTGTAAAGAAGGCGATTTGAATTGTAATGATTGTTAAGCACAAAGCCTAAATAGATAGACTTGTCGCATTTTTATTGGCTATGTCACTCATATGCCTAATTAAAAGGCTATCTAGACGACGAATTGAATAATAAACCCTACATTTGTTATTGAAATCACCCAATAAGCATCTAGTTTTATATGTAACTCTCTCTTTAGGATCGGATACATGGATGAAACAATCCGCATCATCATAATCGATGATTCAGAGGCGGTGTTGGTCATGATTAATACAATGTTTAATGACCTTGGCTACCACAACGTCACGACTTTCTCTGCCCCGATCAAAGCATTGGCTGAATTGCACCAATTCCCCACGCGATATGATCTCGTCTTCACCGATTTAAACATGCCTGATATCGACGGAATGGAGCTCATTCGCCACCTTGGGGAAATGCGCTATAAAGGGGGTATCTGCATCGTGTCGGACCTACACGTACGCATTATTGAGCTAGCAGCCGAAGTTGCTCGCCAACAGCACATCTTCTTGGTTGGGAGTGTTGCAAAACCCATCAAGATGGATGCATTGCAGTTGGTGATGGACAGACTGCATCAAGCAGAAGAGCGAAAGTTTTTACACTACGAGCAAATGACAAAGACTGAACTGATCACCTGTATCGTTCATCGACAGGTGAAGCCGTACTATCAACCCAAACTCAATCTTGAAACGAACCGCGTTGAGAGCTTAGAAGTACTGGCTCGTATCATTTCCCCCGGCGAGCCAAATGCCATTCTTCCCGGACGCTTCATTCCGACGGCCATTCGGTTTGACCTGATAGATTTGATTACCATGCAGTTAGCGGAAGCAACCGCCGATCACATGAAGGAACTGTCAGACATCTTTGGTGACAGCATCAAAATCAGCATCAACCTCTCTCCATCTCAATTATCTGACCTCGATATCTCTAGTCGGCTAGAAGACCTCTTCCAGGATAGAAATATCGATAAATCGCGTATCGTGTTGGAGATAACGGAAGAGTATGCGCTCAAATCATCGGAGCAAATGGAATCGCTAAACCGATTACGGATCCGCGGATATGGTCTATCACTGGATGATTTTGGTACCGGTTTTACCAATATTCAGCAACTACGAAGCCTGCCATTTACAGAAGTGAAAATCGATCGAACCTTGGTCAACCAAATCCATGCTGATCAATTCAGCCAAGTTATCGTCCAATCATTAGCGGACATCACTCAATCATTTGATGTCGATTTAGTTGCCGAAGGCATAGAACACTTTGAAGGTCTGGATTACATGACAAAGCATCACCCTGGCATTCTCTTGCAGGGTTTTTTGATCTGTCGACCTAAGCCGATTGAATCCCTCGCCAGTTGGTATAGAAACTGGCTCAAAGGCGTGGGGGCATCCGCCGAAAGTGTCTAATTTGTTCGGATTGTGATTTTTACCGTGTTTTGCCTTGTTCGAACCTAAAAACTCAAAAACGTTTTCATGCCTAAACAGAGGCAGATGCAGGGATGGAAACGTTATTTCCTCTCTGTTTACGCGCTGTTACAGCCCTCATCACCGTTGTTCATTCCTTCAATGTTTCTGCTGTTTTTCCCGGAATATTTCTTGTCATTACGCGCCGATTGGAACACGCTGAGTTTCTACTTTTCGCTATGTCTCGCGAGGCATCTGTGTGTTATAACTTGAAAAAGTTCAACGAGTAAGGATACAGAGATGAAGACAATTGGCTTAATCGGCGGGATGAGTTGGGAGTCCACCTCCACCTATTATCGCCTCTTAAATCAACAGACAAGAAAAACGCTTGGTGGACATCATTCAGCAAAAATCTTGCTCAGTAGTGTTGATTTTGCAGAGATTGAGGCGTTTCAACGCGCCAACGCATGGGATAAATCAGCCGATGCATTGATAAATGAAGCGCAGCGACTCGAGCGCGCGGGTGCAGATTTTATGATGATCGCCACCAACACCATGCACAAGGTTGCCAAAGAAGTGTCTGCTGCGATATCAATCCCGCTTATTCATATCGCCGATGCCACTGCAGAGCGCTTGCTGAAAGACAAGGTTAGCCACGTAGGGTTACTTGGTACGCGCTTCACTATGTCTGAACTCTTCTATAAAGAGCGTATTGAATCTTTTGGCATCACTGTCTCTGTGCCACCTGCATGGCAACAAGACGTGGTGCATGAAGTGATTTATCAAGAACTTTGCCAAGGCGAAGTGAGTACGCATTCTCGCAAGCAATATTTGTCCATCATTGACGATTTAAAGACACAGGGTGCGGAAGGCGTGATTTTAGGTTGTACGGAGATTGGTTTACTCGTTCAACAAAGCCATACTTCCGTCCCTTTGTACGACACCACGGAATTGCACGCTGAAGCGGCAATCAAACTTGCGCTCGCCGAGTCATAGCGCGTCTCGTTTAAATAGGAAGTAAAGCGATGACAATCAGAACCGCCAACGTCGATGATCTTGCAGTTATCAACGACATTTATAACCACTATGTGGTCAACACAGCCATAACGTTTGATTATGACCCTTGGTCAATCGAGCGAAGAAAAACCTGGTTTGAGAAACTCACCAACAGTGACGGCTACTACCATGTGCTGGTCAAAGAAGACGAGGCGGGTAACGTTATTGGCTTCGCTTATAACAGCGAGTTTCGTGAAAAACTCGCGTATCGCATCAGTTCAGAAATAACGATTTATCTACGCCATGATTTGAAAGCCAAGGGGCTAGGCTCTTTGCTTATGCAGGCACTACTCAAGCAAATGGCAGCCTCACCAGTAAAACGTGCGTATTCCGTCATCACCTTACCCAATGACGCTTCACTGGCGCTTCATCGAAAATTTGGCTTTGAGCAAGTCGGTTATTTAACCGACGTCGGATTCAAGTTCGATCAGTACTACTCGGTCGCCATCTTGGAAGCGACTGTGTCAAATTTTTAATGCTCATCGCCAAATGTCATAACACGCATAAAGGAAAAGCAGCATTGCTTTCCCTTTATGCTGGCTGAACCAATTTATCCCCTTCTCTTTCTAAGCACTAACGACACCCTCCCACGACCTTTCCGAACAAAAATCCACGAAAACAGGTGTTTCTACCTACACTTAGCATGTCAGTTTTGGAGCATTCGATTCATTAAAGGGACGCTGTGTAATGAAAATATCAACAAAAATAAGAACGGCATTTTTTGCAATGAGCGTTATTACCGTCATCGCAACCGCGGCAATCATGACAATGACTGCAAACCGCGCTTCAAGCCTTGCACTCGAACATCAAATTCAAAATCAGCTGCTTTCTGTGAGAGAAGTAAAGAAAGCTGAGATCGAGCAATACTTTGAAGGTATCGGCAAGCAGTTGATTAATTTAGCAAACTCAACCATGACGGAAGACGCCATGTCGCAGTTTGCGCAAACATTTCAAAGCGTGCCAACAGAAGCCATCATTACTGATAATCAAGCTGACAAACTACGCGATTATTACGTCAACGAGTTTGGGAAGACCTATCAGGACACCAATGCGAAACCTGTCGATGCGGTTTCAAGCCTGAATAACATCAGCTTGGCCGGTCAGCTATTGCAGCAAGCCTACATTGGCGTCAATGAAAACCCTCTCGGCAACAAACATCTCCTCGACAAAGCCTCTGACCAAACTACATACAGTGAAGTACATGAGGTATTTCATTCAAATTACCGCACCTTTTTAGAATCATTTGGATACTACGACATTTTTTTGGTCGATCTGGATGGCGACATCGTTTACTCCGTCTTTAAAGAACTCGATTACGCAACCAACCTTGAATCTGGCCCTTACGCGGAAAGCGGCATTGCCGATGTTTTTAATGCGTCAAAAAACCTAAACAAGGGCGAGTTCAGCTTTGAGGATTTCTCCCCTTACTTACCTTCTTATGACAGCCCTGCCTCATTTGTAGGGTCACCCATTGTGAAAGACGGCCAAACTATCGGTGTGCTGATCTTCCAAATGCCTATCGACAACATCAACCACATCATGACGTACGGCGGCCAATGGAAAGATAACGGCTTGGGCAATACAGGGGAAACCTTCATTGTGGGCCCCGACAACCTCATGCGCTCGCAAAACCGTTTACTTGAACAAGACAAACCCGCCTATATCGACATGTTGCGCCAAACTGGCGTGAGCAACGACACCATTGAACGCATCAATGTCACCGCCTCATCATCAGGGCAACAACCCATCAGCTCCTCACATGTAAACGCAGCGCTCGGAGGCGAAACAGGTTTTTCCATTAGCCAGAATCACGCGAACAAAGAAGTGTTTGCCGCATACAGCATCATGGATATTTTTGGCAAAAAATGGGCTCTAGTTTCTGAGTTAGAGAGAGAAGAAGCCCTCCAAGAAGTTGTTTTGCTCAACAACGCACTCTATAGGACTGCAGGGATTGTTGGTGCCATCATTATTGCTTTATCACTGGTGGTCGCGTGGCTTATTGCGGGTAGCATCAGTCGCCCCATCACATCATTCAGCAAACGTATTGCTCACATTGCCACTACACATGACTTAACCATCCAGTTAGACACCCGAGGAAACGACGAACTCACTGAACTGTCGAAATCAATGAATGTAATGTTGAAAGACTTCCTGACGTTGATCCAAGGTGCAGACAGCACCGTGAAGGCACTCGACAATGCATCTACCGATATTCAGGGCAACATTCAGGGCATGCAAACTGAAGTCGATGCACAAGCGGCAAACTCAAACCAAGTGGCGACCGCGGCCAGTGAAATGAACGCGTCCATCTCAGAGGTGGCAAGCTTTGCAAGCAACGCCTCTGAATCTTCACAAAATGTCGTGAACTCGGTAAAACAAGGCACGACGGTCGGCAAACAGTTGGTAAAAGAAATTACCGACCTTTCTGAGAAAATGCGTGATGCCACAACATCAATGGAGCAGTTGTCCGCAGAGAGCGACTCAATTGGTACTGTGCTTGATGTGATTCAAGGGATTGCTGAACAAACGAATTTGTTGGCGCTGAATGCAGCCATTGAAGCCGCTCGCGCTGGCGAACAAGGCCGTGGGTTCAGTGTGGTTGCTGATGAAGTTCGTTCGTTAGCGATTCGAACACAAACCTCCACCGAAGAAATTCGCGCTAAGGTGCAATCTCTGCAGGCGGAAACGACAAAAGCCGTGGCGGGGATTACAAGTGCTAACGAGTTTGTCGCTAGCAGCGTAGACAATTGTGATAAGAACAACAGCATGCTCGCCGAAATCGAAAACATGATGACGGAAATTAACGCCATGAACACCCAGATAGCGACAGCCGCAGGCCAACAATCCACGGTCACGGAAGAGATCACCTCAAACGTGAACAACATTGCTCTCTCGGCGAAATCGGTTTCTGAAAAAACCCATGATACCGACAGCACGGCAAGCCGCATCAATGAACAAACTCGTCAATTGACCAAACAGATCGGCATGTTCAAGATTGCGTAGTGTCATAGTCTGAGCAATGAACATCACGATCAGAAAGGCCAACTTTCGCTGGCCTTTTTCTTTATTCACACGCAATCAGCCTTCACTTAACTTGCGTTCTCAAGCTCGCCTTCGAACGGTAACTCCGTTTTGGATACTTCACCAAAGCCGCGGAGACCCACAACATGAACGTGTTCTTTGTCGTTGAAGATCTTACGAACCAGTTTATACGTCGTGCCCTGCTCTGGGCTGATATTTTCAGGCGCTGCAATCAATAGCTGCATATCCAGACGATGACAAAGCTCGAACAAGGTCGAAATAGACTTCGCATCCAGACGTGCTGCCTCATCGAGGAACAGAAGACGACATGGAATCACATCTTTACCGCGCAGACGGCGTGACTCTTCTTCCCAGCTTTGAACCACCATCAGCAAAATTGCCTGACCAGTACCAATCGCTTCACCGGTAGATAGCGCACCCGACTCTGCACGCAACCAGCCGTCAGTACCACGATTTACTTCAATACCCAACTCTAGGTAGTTACGGTAATCCAGCATTTCTTCACCCAAGATTTGCGGTGAACGCTGACCCATGTCGATATGCTGGTTCAAACGTTGGAACAATTTCGCCATCGCTTCCGAGAAGGTCAGGCGATTGTTGCCAAACAAATCTTGGTGTTGCTCTGCGTTTTCAGCCAGACCCGCAAGAAGTTGCGCGTGCGTATCACGAATGGAAACGTTAAGACGAACCCCCTTCACCTGACCAAAGCCTATGTTAGACAAGCCTTGGTTCAACAAGCGAATACGGTTTTGCTCACGCTGAATGGTTTTACGAATGATGTTCGCGACCGATTCAGAACTGATGGCCAAGCGCTTCTCACGTTGTGTCAGTTCTTCGGTAAGACGACCCAACTCCACTTCCATCTCTTCGATCGCTTCAACAGGATCATCAGTACGGATAATATCGTGACGAATACGCTCACGCAGGTGCTGGTAAACAGCCACATAGAACAAGACCTTACGCTCAGGACGCGCCATGTCTTCCGACGAGCGCAATGCATCGCGCAGCGTTTCGTTATCTGCCACAGCAAGGCGCAACGCACCCAGAGATTTATCTGACAATGAACGAAGCTCGTCCGCTGACATGTACGCCATTTCGCGACGGTTAAGTTGCTTCTCTACATTGCTACTACGCGCAATCTTGAGCACTTCCACCCAACCCGCTTTGGCATTCACCACAAACGTGCGCAGCTCGGTGTATTCTTTACCCGCTTTCTTGAGGGTTTTCACCAACGATTTCATTTCAAGATCGATAGAGGTTAACCCTTTCTCAAGCTCGCTCTTACGTTGGCGAGATTGTGTCAGTTGTGCATGCAGTTCATCACGACGAATGCGCGCACGCTCTTCGGCTTCAACATCGGCACGCACGCCAAGCTCAACCAATTCACGTTTAAACTCTGCCACGGTTTCTTGCTTCGCTTGGTGCGAGCTTTTCAGTGACGCAAGCAATTGGTTGTATTGGTTTACTTGGTCACGCACTTGCTTCACGGTGTCACGTGAACGTGTACGTGCACGCTCTGCATCCACCAGCTTGGCTTTCAGTTGCTCGTTCAGCTCACTGCTCTTATCAAGCAAAGCAACAGCATCCTCATAGCCAAAGTGATGACGACGCTCAACCAAATCAGACAAGGCAAACAGCTTTTTCTTAAGTAGCTGTAGCGCTTCGTCAGCCTGTTGGTATGACGCTGTAAGTGCATCAAACTGCTCTGGGTCAGCGTCGAGTGTCGATACCAGACCTTCCAGCTCCGCCAGCGCTTTACCGTGTTCACGCATAAAGTGACGCGCTTCATCGGCCATGGCCAAACGGGTTTGTATCTCTTCCAATCGCGCTTCAAGCGTTTCGTCTTCTAGCGCGTTCACCACGTGCTGAAGTTTGTTCAACAGCGCAATGGCTTCTTTTGAACCCGACAGCTGACTGCGAACCTGTTGTTCGTTATCGCGAAGCTGGCCTAAATGACGTTGAATGCTGCTGCGCTTTTCACGCTGCACTTTCAACGCGGCTTCTGGGTCTTCGTTAAACGCCACATTCAAATGCACCGATACGAATTGGTTGAAGCTCTGTGTTAGGCGCTGTAGCTTTTGAGAATCAAACGACGCTTTTGCGTAGTTTTCGACCAGCTCTTCGCGTTTTTCACGTAAGTCTTCCAAACGGTGTTCACGTGCCGCACGACCAAATAACGGTACTTTCGGGAAGCGAGAGTAACGAAGCTGGCGGTCGTTCAAGTGAACGCACACTGCCCCTTCCATTTCGTCCGCGTCGAACACGCTGTCATCGAAGCCTTCAGCTTCGCCTTCAATGATGTAAAGATCGTCTGGGCAATCATCGATATCAACCAACTTCTCTTTAATGCCTTTCAGGTCAGGTACAACAATCGCGTGACGCGCTGGGCCGTACATCGCACTGAAGTACGGCGCATCTTCCATCGTGATGTCATCATAGATTTCAGAAAGCAGTGTCCCGCCAAGCGTGTCCGCCAGTGATTGCAGACGCGCATCACCGCTACCGCCAGGTTGTGCAAGGCGTTCGATTTCCGCTTCAAGCGCTTGTTTTTCAAAAGCCAGCTTGTCTCGGGTATACAGCGTTTGTCGCTCGTTCACCATCACTTTCTGCATGGTATCGAGAACCGCTTGGCTATCGTAAAGCTCTGCATCTGTTTGATCAGACAGCTTCTCTAGCGCATCTTGCGCTGCGATCCATGCTGGTGCGACATTTTCATACGCAGCGATTTTCGCATTCACTTCGTTTTCGTTGCTTTGAAGTTCACGGACTTTTTCAGCCTGCTCGCCGACCGCTTCTTCCGCCGTTTCGAGGCGTTCTTGCTGACGGTGCAGTTCAACGTCAACCGCCTCTTCAGAAGCAACAGATGTCGTGAATTGGCGCTGATATTGTTCCGACAAGGTTTTCGCTTGTTGGAAACTGCGCATTTGACGCTCAAGGTCACGATGTTGCGCCGTAAGTTGATCCGCATTTTGTGCGACGTGGGCAAACTCGCGACCTTTCGCCATCACTTCACGGGCTTTCTGACCCGCTTCAGAACGTGATACCTCACCCGCAATATTGCGCACCAATTCCAAGCCGCGCTCGAATTGTTTCGCGGCCGCCGATGACATGTCTAGCTTGTGCTTCAGGCTCAACAGCTCAGACGTTTGTTTGTCTTCGTCCGCTTTCAATGCGCCCAGTTCGCGGGTTGCATTGTTTTGGTCAAGTTCTTCGTTACCGGTGATCTCATGCGCTTTTTCGAGCGCTTTCACCGCTTGTTGGTACTGAAGCGCACGCGTTTGCTGCATGTCCAACGCTTGTTGGTAATCAGCAAGCTGCGTTTTAAGGCTGTCGACTTCTTCTTCGCTAAGATGCGCTTGTTCTTCCTGCATCACTAGCTGTTCAGTCGCCTCTTCCACCACCATCATTTGCTCTTCAAGACGCACAGCAAGCTCTTCCAAATCTTCTTGGTAGCGCTCTACTTTCTCTTGTTGGCGAACGGCGGTTTGCACCAGTTGTAGGTGGTCAGAAGCAGATTGATGGTCAAGTTCTAGGTGAGTTTGGCTGTCCGACAACGCATCTAGCTCATCCGTCATACGACCAAACGTACCTTGGAAATCATCCAATTGACGGCGTGAACCCAGCAACTCACCGCGGCGTTGCAGCGCAAGCTCTAGCTTCTTACGACGCTCGTTCGCGTGGCGCATGTAGTCAGACGCCACGTAGTTGGTTGATTCGGTGATCAAGTGTTTGAACAAGTCCCGGTCACGCTGAGTCAGCTTGATCGCTTCCAGCGTCATACGGTTTTCACGAAGTGCCACTTCCATGTCTTGGAAGGCTTTCTTCACGCCACCGTTTTGCGGCAATAGGTAATCGCGCAAAGACTTAGTGATCGCACTCGAAATACCACCGTACAGTGATGCTTCAATCAAACGGTAGAACTTAGAGCGGTCAGTTTGATTGCGCAGTTTCTTCGGCAACGCACCGTATTCAAACATCTGTGCGTGGTAGTCCGTCACAGAGTTAAAGGCTTTAAACTGTGCTGTTTCGTATTGACCTAGCGCGTCTTTGACTTCGTTTAGCTGACGAACACGCACCTGGTTTGCCGACACATTTTCTATCAAGACATCCGTCGGCTTCACGTTCGCCGGCAAGCCTTGAACAATAAACGGTTTGATGTCGACTTTCTTATCGCGACCTGCCACTTGCTGCAAACGCACACCAAACAGAATGCGCTGATTGCGTGAGTTCACCACATCCAACGCCGCATAACACGCGCCGGGTTTTAGCTTACCGTGCAGACCTTTATCGCGAGATGCATTCGAGCTGCCCGCTTCCGTGGTATTTCGGAAGTGCAGTAGACTCTGATCAGGGATCAGCGCGGTGATAAACGCCGCCATGGTAGTGGATTTACCTGCACCGTTACCGCCTGATAGCGTGGTCACCAAATTATCGATATCAAACGTACGTGCAAAGAAGCCGTTCCAGTTGACCATCGTCAGCGATTGATATTTACCGCGTTGGATCATGCCTGAACCTCCTGCCCGTCATCGTTTAGATTTTCGTTGTCTTCCAGAATGCCTGCATCAATGGCTTCGTCAGCATCATGGTCATTCAGAAGGCTTGATTGTGCATGGCCTTGTTGGTGCAGCACGGCTTCACCATCACGGATCAGGCGAAGTTGCGCTTCACGGATATCATCCCCTGCACGCACATCTGCACCGAAGCGGAATGTGGCTTCGCTGACGCGGAATTTGCCGGATTCACCGATTGGCACAATCATGCCGATGCGACGTAAACGACGAAGCGAGGTTTTCACTTTGTCGTACAGCTTTTCACGGTCAAGATCTGACCCCGTTGCACGGAGAGTGACCAGTTTCATCAGTTTCTTTTCATCCGCCAGCGTCAGCAGTTCATCGAACAGCTCTTGAGTGGTGAAAATACCTTCTTGCGCCAAACGCTCTGGACTGAGGTAAAGGAAACAAAGCACTTTGCCGACCAGCATGTCCATTTCAGACAATACGCTGCGACCAATCAGTGATGTTGAACGTGGGCGGAGGTAGAAAAATCCTTCCGGTGCGCGCACGAGTTCGGCGTTATAACGCTGGTAGAAGTGTTGTAACGGCGTTTCAAATTCAATCAGATACGCATGGTTATCTAAATCTTCGCTAGCAATATGGCGGCCAGCACGCAAAACACTATCTAACGCCGGGAATAATGGGTTGGCGATCGCTTTCGCCAATTCTTCCGGCATCAAATCTTCAATATTTATCGATGACATTAGCTTGTACCTTGGCTCCATAATCGTTAATTGCTTGCCAGTCTGGCTGAATCGCATTGAGATCAGATTGCGAATAACCAAGACGCACTGCTTGGTTGATAACAATCCGTGCCAAATCGAAGTGGCGAGCGTGTGGGTGTTGAGCCAAGTAGTTTTTCAAAACAGCACCTAAATCGATGCCTGCGCCCGTCGTGCGGTGCCCAGACAACATGTCGGCAATTTGATCACTCAGTTGATCGTTAACCACGGTCAGTTCTTCAAATTCAACCTCGGCTGGCATTTCGCCCATCACTTCGTCATCACGAAGCACCAAGGCTTCGTCACGCATATCCAGTAAGCGATCCGCGTCTGCGAAGGTTAAGAACCAAGGGCTATCGAAGTATTCTGTCACCGACTGACGCAAACGCTGACTAAACGCGCGGTTTTTGTCCATGTCGATGGCATTACGAATGAATTTATGCACATGGCGGTCATAACCAATCCACAAGTCGATGGCTTGTTGACCCCAGTTGATGATGCGGTCGAGCTTCATCTGCAAGTTGTAAATCATGGCATCGACGAAATCGAGATCGTCACGACCATGGACTTGCTCTTGAATGTTCAGAAGCTGAGTTTGCAACTGATCACCCGCGGATTGCAGGGTATCTTGAAGCTCGCGAAGCGTGCTCGACGTCTCGTTCAGCAGTTGCTCACAGTTAGCAATGGCTGCCTGCCAATCTTGGTTAAGCAGGGCCGCAATGTCTTCTTTCACTTTCTGCTGCTGCTCATCCATGGTGCGCTGGTTAAGATCGATACGGTCGAAAATTTCGGCCACCGAATACTTCAGCACGGCATAGACGTTTTTGCGCCAATACGCTTCATCACCGCCTTCAGAGGCAGCGGAAAGCGCTTTGTCGATTTCATCTGCAACCATCGACAGTTGAATAGACAGCTTCAAAGAACTGTATTCACGATGGCGTGCGTAATAATCACTGATCCCCAGTGCGAGCGGCGTTAAGCGATAAATGCTCGCGCCATCCGTCAATTCGCTGGTAAAGCGGCTCAACAGACGACTGCGAACTAAATCATTAATGGCGTTGTTAGCACGAAAAGCGATGGTTTCGCTGCTTTGCTCAAATTGGTCGCTGACAATGCGAAACGCATCGATCAGTTCACCCTCTCCAAGCTCCTCATCAAAGCGTTCGCTGCTCAACACAGCAATCGCTAGGAGGAATGCCAGCCGTTCCGGCGGCAGATTGAGAGAGAAGTCGTTTTGTTTCACCCAACCAACCAACTCAGGAACAGTCTGAGAGTTTTCGCTCATCCGTAATCCTTGTTGTCTAATTATTTACCCAAATCGCGTTCAGGCATTATTGTTATCAATCGAGAGGTTTCTGCGCGTATACATGGATATAGCGCCCTAACGAAATAAAAGGTTCCTGACGGCAAAGCTTTTGCTCCATCGCCACGACCTGTTCAAAGGTGTATTCGCCCGTCCGCGTGTCTTTCATGTAGTCGTGAAAGGTGCGTACACCACTTTTTCCCAAAAATGTAAAGCCAGCGTCTTCTACCCACTGGTACACATCTTCCGGTGGCAGCCCTTTTTGAGGCTGAAGTTTGAAACGTTTTCTGTGCGGCATCCCTTCTTCAATATGAGTCAAGTTGCCACAGATAAGATTTTTAAAAAGTAAGCCATTTTGGTTATAGAACATCACAGAAGCAATGCCGCCTGGCTTAACCTGTGATAACACCACGTCTAAGGCTTCTCGCGGGTCTTTTAACCATTCCATGACTGCATGAAAAAGCACCAAATCCGCTTGTTTGTCTACATGTTGCGCGATTTCTTGCACAGGCGCATTCACGAAGCGATATTGCGACAGAAGACCTGCGTCTTCGATGTCTTTCTCGGCCAATGCAAGCATCTGTGAAGAAAGATCACACAAGGTCACTTTGTGCCCACGATGTGCGATTTGTTGCGATAGCTGCGCCAAACCGCCGCCAGCGTCCAAAATATCCAATGAAGTGGATTCGCCTAGTGTATTCAGTATTGACTCGAGATCTTGCCAAACAACAGCTTGGCGAATTTCTCCTTTGCCCGACCCATAAATGTTTTTAACAAATTTGTGGGCAATGTCGTCGAAATTTCTATCCTCAGTCACAGTGCCTTCGTTATCATATTCTTCAAGGGCTTCATTTTCGCATATGCTTGCCGTTAATAAAGGCTTGATGCACATATTGACCCCTGTTTGACTATATTTCGGGCGACATTTCATGTTTGAACTAAAAAAACTTATATCAACTTTACTGATGCCGCTCCCTGCGCTACTCCTTGTTGGTTTTTTCGGCTTGTTCCTCATCTGGTTCACGCAGCGTAAAGGGTTTGGTTCGTTCCTTGTTTTTGTTTCTTTGCTGTTAATTGCTCTGGCATCTTTTCAACCTATTACTTCATCGCTGTTAATGAAGCTTGAACGTCAACACACTGGATTTCTCACGCCAAGTGAGCCGGTGGATTACGTGATGGTGCTAGGACATGGACACGTCGTTGATGATGAGATTCCTCCCACGTCAGAATTGTCACGTACCGCGCTCATGAGATTGATTGAAGGGATTCGCATTCACTTTATGTACCCAACGTCAAAACTGATCCTCTCTGGATACGATGGTGGCAATGAAGTGAGCCATGCACGCATGCTTGCGCGTGTTGCGATGGCGATGGGCGTGAATAAGAACAATATTCTGTTGCTGGAAACCGCAAAAGATACGTGGGAAGAAGCCTTCCAAGCCGCGTCTGTGGTGGGTCGCAGCAATTTGGTCTTGGTGACTTCTGCGAGCCACATGCCACGTGCACTCTATGAATTTAAGAGTGCAGGCCTTGACCCCATTCCCGCCCCCACGAACTACATGGCACAGAAAGAGATTCATCAGCCGTGGATTAAGTATTCGCCGCGAGCGCAATACTTAGAGCAATTCGAACGTTACTGGCATGAACGTTTAGGCCAACTTTGGCAGCGTCTACGCGACAAAGTGGCGCAACAAGAAGCCGAAGTGCAAGGCGACCCTGTGACCTCGCCAGAGCAACCTTCTCCTGTCACGGAAGTGTTGGCGCCTGCCCCCAACTGATCCTTTACATGCACAGCTGCTCACTGCTATACACCATAAAAAAACGCCCTGACTTTCATCAGGGCGTTTTTCTTTATCTGCGACTTGAAATAGCACTAGCACACTAGCGTTAATACATTAAGCACCCGCGATGATCTTTCTCACCGCTTCGAGATCTTCAGGTGTATCCACCCCAGCCGGAGGCGCTTCAATCGCGACATCAACATGGATTTTTTCGCCATACCACAGCACACGAAGTTGCTCTAAACACTCAATGTGTTCAATCGGGCTTGGCGCCCAATTGATGTAGGTATTGATAAAGCCAGCACGGTAACCATAAATGCCAATATGACGTTTCAGGTTATGGTGAATTTCCATCGGCGCTTTGGCGAAATTGTCACGATCCCACGGAATGGTCGCGCGGCTAAAGTACATTGCGTAACCATCTTTATCTATCACCACTTTCACTGCATTCGGATTGAACACTTCGTCCGCGTGATCAATGTTAACAGCAAGCGTCGACATCGGTGCGACACTGTTCGCTAAGTTCTCAGCAACCTGACGAATCACAACAGGTGGAATCAATGGCTCGTCACCCTGAACGTTCACGATGATTTCGTTCGCATCCAGATTGTAAAGCTCGACCACTTCAGCCAAACGCTCAGTGCCCGACTGGTGATCTTCACGCGTTAGGCACACTTCACCGCCAAATGCCTTAACCGCATCAACAATACGCTGATCATCGGTAGCAACAATGACTTTTTCTGCACCTGATTTTACCGATTGCTCGTACACCCACTGCACCATTGGCTTTCCGCCAATGTCCACCAGCGGCTTCGCGGGCAAACGACTAGAGGCATAACGGGCAGGGATAACAACCGTGAATTTCATTACTTCACCTCTTCCGACGTCAATTCGCGCGCTTCTGTCGTTAACATAACAGGAATGCCTTCGCGGATTGGGAACGCCAGTCGGTCAAACTTACAAACCAGTTCGTTGTTCTCTTTGTTGTAATTCAGTTTTCCCTTACACGCGGGACAAGCAACGATTTCAAGCAGTCGGTGATCCATATCCATCCTTCACTTTCTTAATGATATTCATCATATTGACGGTGTCTTTCTCGCTGATATTTGCATCAACAGGAAGATACCACCAATTTTCAATATGTGGGTGTTGAGACAACATATCACGGCACTTCACCGCGTCTTTTTCTGTCATCAACAAGTGCTGGCCTTTTTCCGCCAATGCCGCCAATTGATCATAATCGAAGGCTTTGTGATCGGCAAAAGGCTCACAGTGAATCGGCGTAATACCCAGCGTACTCAAGGTGTTGAAAAAGCGCTGTGGGTTACCAATTCCCGCCATGGCAACGGCATTGTTTAAGGACGCAGCCTGCGCTTTTTCTCCGGTTTTAAGGTTTACAAATTCGCTTGGGGCGAGGCTCATAGGAATTTCGCCAGCCCTAGGTTGCCCGCCATTGCACACGATAAAATCTACGCTCTGGAGCCGATCGGTCTGCTCTCGCAAGGGGCCAAAAG
>JBELME010000064.1:0-17356 GCA_042096095.1 Enterovibrio sp. | reverse complement strand
AATCTCCTATATTTTAATAACATTATAGGTCAGATTACTTCATTAATAGAATAATTAATCGATATTAGAAGACATTAATAGTGATTATTTTTCGCACATCAACACTCTTTACAAAAAATAATAATTAATGAAGTAGATGATTGGAATCATAAATACCCTGAATATAAAAACCTTTAGTGTTATAACAATCAATTACATTTCAAGCACCAAAATAAGATATGACTCGCATTTTAAGAGGTTGTTCAGATCACACAAAACGCACCTAAGTCCCTGATGCCTAGACAATACGACGACTAAAGTCACGTTTAGATTAAAAAAAAATGTTATTTTGTGACATTGATTAAAAATTTAGTTCTCTTATGATTCCTTCCGTCAGTTGTAAGAAATAAGAGAATAATATCCATGATTGAACTAAGCGTTATCATCCCAACTTATAATCGCTCAACGCTGCTTTCCCACACATTAACTGCATTATGTGAGCAAACATTACCATTAGAATCGTTCGAAGTTATCGTCATTGATGATGGTGGCATTGATAATTCTGAAGATGTCACACGTTCATTTTCTGATAAATTAAACATTAAATATTTCTGGCAAGAAGACAAAGGCTTTCGCGCCGGTAAAGCTAGAAATGTAGGCACAGCTATTGCTGAAGGGAAATATATCGTTTATCTCGATACCGGTGTTTTACTTGCAACAGGCAGTTTAGAAGAGCACCTGTTTCGCCACAAAGTCTCGACTCACCCTATCGCTATTGTCGGTTATGTGTACGGCTTCGATCTTGATGAAGAAGGCGTCAAGAAAATGGAATCTGTTATCAGCCCAAACAATGTTGACGCCATTTTGAGCGAACTTGATCAACAAGGCATGTATGACATTCGCCAGGCTCAATATGATGATATGGGCCACAACATTAGTGACTGGCCAGCACCGTTCGACCTCTTCTGGACGTGCCATGTTTCTGCTGAACGAGAAGAACTCATTAAAGCAGGTATGTTTGATGAACGTTTTAATAGCTGGGGCGGAGAAGATGTTGACTTGGGTGTGCGTCTCTTCCGTAATAACAATATGTTTATCGTGGATAAATCGATGGCTTCTTTCCATTGGCCTCACCCAAAAGAAGTGAAAGACATTGGCGAAAGTTCAAAAAGTGCTGCCGAACTGATTCATAGCAAATACAACATCTGGCAAACCAGCTATTACAACTTAGACCATGAGATCAATGATCTACCATTGAATAAGCTTATTAAAGTGTTAAAAAGTAGCCCTAATTATCCAATGGCTGACCCTGAACTTTTCAAGTCACCACGTAAAACCAACACGAATACCGATCTTGACACATAAGGAAGTGATGTTATGCCTTGTGTATATGAAAACATTTTTCCAGTGTCCAACGGCGTGACAGTGGAAGATGCACGACACATATTTACTGAGCAAATGCAGATCCATGAGAAAGCAACATTTGTTGGCCAGCCTCATATCGCCTTTACCCTTGCGCGTGATTCCGATGACTACACTCGCGATGCGCAATTTTCGCTAATCAACAAAGCCGATTTTCAGGGAGCCATCACCATTGGTAAAGACACCGTTCTTTACTCTGATGACAACCTTGCCTTTGAAAATCGTCCAGTACGTCTGACCGCTGTTCAGGTTAATAAGGGCGCTTCTGGCAAAATTACCATTGGCGATGGCGTTGTGATGCAAGGCACCGTTGTTGTCTGCTACCAAGAGGTAAACATTGGTAACAAGGTCTTATTTGGTCCTAAAGTGACCATCATGGACAGCAGTGGGCACCCCGTTACAGGTCGCTGGGGTGACGACGATGCTGCACGTACCCTTAGCGCGAAAGTCACCATTAAAGACAATGCATGGATCGGCATGGGGGTCACCATTTTAAAGGGGGTTACCATCGGCGAAAACGCTGTGGTTGGCGCCAATAGTGTGGTTTACCAGGACGTCCCGGACAATTGCATAGCAATGGGTAACCCCGCGCAAATCGTTAAACAACTAGATACCGCTTCTTAATCCCTTTTTGCAGACCCTCCAAATACTTCTGTAACACTGAAGAATTACGCCCTCGAAAAGCAAAGAGGGTCTGCACCTTTACTTCCACCATTCACGGATTCATTCATGTCTATACATGCCCGTTTAGCGCCTTATAAAAGCCTTGTTTTACTCGCCCTTCCCGTTGCATTACAAACTGCCATATTCTCCAGCAAAAGTACGGTTGACACCATTATGCTGGCTTCGTTGAGCGAAATTGACATTGCAGCAATTGGCCTCGCAGCCAAAGCTCAGATGGTCATTAGCTTCTTTATAATTGGGCTAAGCATTGGCGGTGGCCAAGTTGCAGCTCAATGCTTTGGCATCAAAACTGAAGATGGGCCAAGAAAGCTACACACGACGGTTCTGATTACCTTGCTGCTCAGCCTCGCCACTGCGTTGTTCTTTTTTACCCTTTTGTTTTTTTTCCCCCATTTGTTAATGGGGTTAGGCAGTCAATCTCAAGACATCATCAACAAAGGAGCGATCTACCTTCAAACCATTGCTGTCAGTCTGTTTTGTTTTGCGTACGCTTCTAGCATTGCAAGTGGTCTGCGTGCCATGCATCAACCCGCCATTGCAACCAAAATCAGTTTTATCGGGGTTGGGCTCAACCTACTCCTCAACTGGCTCTTGATTTTCGGTCACTTTGGTTTTCCAGCCATGGGCATTGAAGGAGCAGCTTTAGGTACCGCTATCAGTGCGGTTATTGAATGTATAGCCCTTTATCTTTACTTGCTCGTCAAAGAACACCCTTTGACGCATTTCCGTGTGGCGCAATTTGTCGCATTAAAATATAAAGATATTAAGGTCGTCGCACGCCTCTCTGTCACCGCGGCAGTCAACGCTGTTATATGGGCGGCAGGGTTGTTCGCGTTCCATGCGATTCTTGGCTTTAGTGACCCAAACCTCTTAATCGCATTATCTGTTCTTGCGCCACTTGAAGCTTTCGCCATGTCTTTGCTCATTGGGTTATCAACCGCAGGCTCTATTTTGATCGGCAATATGGTGGGCGCAAATAAGTTGGATGAACTCCCTCAAGCAGTGCGTCTCCACCTTTACTTTAGCGCTGCCGTGGGAGTAGTGACTGCATTAGTGCTCTCTCTTTTAGAATCCCCCCTATTATCACTTTTCTTCCACGCCGAGGTTCCTTCAGACGCGCAAAAGCTAACGTCATCGTTGTTCAGTCTCATGGCGGCGTCTCTTATCATAAAAAGTATCTCGATGATGCTGATTGTTGGTGTACTCCGAGCGGGAGGCGACGCCATGTTCTGCTTGATGACCGATGTGTTCGCACAGTGGATATTCTTGCTCCCTTGCGCATTTTTGCTCACACATGTGTTCAACTACCCGCCGCAGTATCTACTTGGCTTGGTGATCATTGAAGAATATTTGAAAGCAGTGATCTGTGGCTGGCGATTGAAAGGTAAAAGATGGGTTAAAAATGTGGCTGCAGACTTACACTAGCATCACGCGGTAAAACGTGGCAGTCGATCTCACTCAACACACCTCCCCCTGCAAAAAAGCCCGCGAACGCGGGCTTCTTAGAACAAGGCGCTCAGTAAACACGAAGGTTTAATGTTTGCACTTTTATGTTAGGTATTAGATGTTCTTTTTCGGCTTCAGAGTATCCCAAGGGTTACTCGAACGGCCTGACTCTGAACGCTTACGCGGTGAAGGTTTGCTCGCGCGCTCATCAGAGCGACGACGATCTTGATTGCTTGAACGTCCACTTGGTTTTGCACCAGAGCGCGGGCTGCGTTGCGATTTCGCATCGCGTTTTTCAGCGCCGTCACCTTTTTGCTTGTTCTTTGGCACGTAATTCAAAATAGAAATCGGCACAGGTTTACGCGGTGCAAACCCTTCAATTTCACGACGCTCGATCAAATGCCCAAGACGGCTTTCGATCATGCAAAGGTTTTTGAAATCATCCTTCGACAAGAAGGTGATCGCTTCACCTTTCGCTCCTGCACGGCCAGTACGGCCAATGCGGTGAATGTAATCATCTGCTGGGAACGGTAAGTCATAGTTCACGACACGCGTCAGTTCTTCAATGTCGATACCACGCGATGCAACGCCGGTTGCAACCAAGAATTTTAAGTCGCCCGCTTTAAAATCTTCCAGCAATTGCTCACGCATCGCTTGGCTACGACCACTGTGGAATGATTCAGCTTGAATGCCACGCTTGCCAAGCTGTTCAACCAACTTGGCTGCGCCGTGCTTGGTTTCGAGGAAAATCAACGCCTGTTCCCACGCTTGTTCGGTGATCAAGTGGCTTAGCAGCGCGGATTTTTTGTCTTTATCAACCGTCGTCAACCATTGCTCAATCTCCGGCTTGCTTTGCGAGTTAGCCGTAGAAATTTCAATCGGGTTAGGGACTGCCGTTTTCGCAAGGAAACGGATCTTGTCAGACAAGGTCGCTGAGAACAGCAGGTTTTGACGATCATAAGGTAAACGCTCAATGATCTTATTGATGTCTTCAATGAAGCCCATGTCGAGCATGCGGTCGGCTTCATCCAACACCAAGATTTCGATTTCATCGAAGTGAACCGCGCGCTGAGAGTACATATCCAGCAAACGCCCTGGCGTCGCGACCAGAATATCCACGCCTTCGATCAAGCGTTGTTTTTGCGCCGCGATTTCTTTGCCGCCGTACATGGCAAGCGTCGTCAGCGAAAGGTTCTTCGCGTATTGCTCGGCATTCTTCTCAACCTGTGCCACCAGCTCACGCGTAGGTGCTAAGATCAGCGCACGCACACGCTTTTTACGCTGGGTCTCGCCACGGCTCAGCATTTCCAGAATCGGCAGCACAAAGCTGGCAGTTTTACCTGTACCGGTTTGCGCAGCAGCCAAGAGGTTTTCACCTTTCAAGATCGCAGGAATTGCTTTTTCTTGAATCGGCGTTGGGGATTCGTACCCAAGTTCAGTGACGGCTGAAACAATCGGCAGGCTTAAGCCCAGCTTAGAGAATGGCATGAGAAATCTCGGCTAAATGGAAAAACAACAAGTATGGCAGATATCACCTGCCACAAAGGGCGCGCATTCTAGCATGGGTCGTTAAAAAAACAGAGCAATGTCTTCTCCGCCTAAACGCGCGAAGAATAAGCAACAACGTAGAGCACGTCTTTCGGCCTTCACGCTTTCTGATAACAACCTGCTCAAGCGGCAGTAAGACGCTAGAATTCAACGATAATTGGCGCATACTATGACGCAAAATTTCAACGGTTTGCAGACCTTACTGGGCGACGCATTACTTTCCAAATAATCCATTGTTGGCCGACATGATCCTAAACAACACCCCAGCCCTTACGCCTGAGCGTGAATCCGCGTTTCTTGCCTTTATCGAACAAGAAATGACGCAAGATCTCGCGCATGATCTTCAACATGTTCTGCGTGTGGTAAAAACCGCCAAGCAGTTGTGCAAAGAAGAAGGTGGAATACCTGAAATCGTCATACCTGCGGCTTACCTGCATGATTGCTTTTCATTTGGTAAAGGCCACCCACAACGCCGCCAAAGCTCGCTTTATGCCGCTGACAAAGCGCAAACCTTTCTCGAGAATATTGGTTACCCAAAACAGTATTTGGCAGGTATTCATCATGCGATTGTCGCTCACAGCTTTAGCGCCAATGTGGAAACAGACACGCTCGAAGCGAAAATTGTTCAAGACGCTGACCGTTTAGATGCCCTTGGTGCCATCGGCGTTGCACGCTGCTTACAAGTGAGCGTGACGCTTAATCGCCCTTTCTATTCGCCGGATGACCCTTTCTGCGAAACCCGAGAGCCAGATGATGGTGAGTTCACCTTGGATCATTTCTATACCAAGCTGTTGAAACTCGAAAACACCATGAAAACCGCTTCAGCGCGAAAAGAAGCCAACCGTCGCACCGTATTCATGCAATCGTATTTGGCACAGCTTGCAGAAGAAATCGCGTAATCCGGGGAGTCACCAACGAAGAGATACTCTGGATGGAGAAACACGAAAGCAGCACTCCCTCTCGATAAAGGGCGCACATGAATACGAAGAAACCGCGCCCAACACCCTACATCCAACATCGCGAGGCTTGTGCTGCTTCACACCATCAATTTTTGAATCAGTGATTCACATTCAAGCTGGGTTAAATAACGAGGAACGGGGTAATTCCAATTGGCCTCTTTAATGGCAAGTTGCGCGATAGTGGACACATCGTGGTTTTTAATGGCTTCTAAGGTTTTCGGTAGCGCCATTTCTTCTTGCAACATCACCACATAATCAATAAATGCCTGCGCATTGGTCATGTCGTCCCACTCCTCATCGCCCACACCCACCATATTTGCAAGGTCACCCATTCGGCTGGCTGCGTTTGGTAAAGAAAATGCCAGAACATGAGGAAGCGCCAGCGCGTTTCCGACGCCATGTGGCGTGCCGTATTTCGCACCGAGGTTGTGCGCAATGGCGTGAGCGTAACCCAAGCTCGCTTTGGTAAACGCAAGGCCAGCATAGTAAGACGCGAACGCCATGTTCTGTCTGACTTTAAGAGAACGTCCGTCCTTGTATGCGGCGATTAGGTTGCGACTTAGCAGGGTCATGGCGGCATTCGCGTAAGCATCGGTTTCTGGTGTGGCATTCACCGATAGGTACGCTTCCACGGCATGCGTGAGCGCGTCCATGCCCGTTGCAGCCGTAATGTGCGGAGGAAGTTCCGTCATCAATACCGGATCAAGTGCTGCCATAATGGGCACAAGTTTAGGGTCCATTAACGGTGTTTTTTGGTGCGTATTGGGATCGGAAACCACGGCAGCGACAGTCACCTCAGAGCCTGTACCCGCGGTGGTTGGCAGTGCAAACAGTGGCGCGGGCGTTCGCCATACCTTCATCAAACCCGCTAAACATTAGATTGATTTTTTATTGGTTACTCGCGCTGCGATCACTTTCGCGCAGTCGATGGGGGAGCCGCCACCAATGGCGAGAATGCCGTTACACTGCTCTTCGTGATAAAGCGCCAACCTCTCTTCAACTTGCGGGTAAGTAGGGTCAGGCGTGACATCAGAGAAACGCACAACGTCCACGCCGTTTGCGCTTCGATATTGCCTACCAGGCCAATGTCCACCAGCGCTTTATCTGTCACGATCAGCAATTTGCCAATGTGCATTAGCCCAATGGCTTCGCACAGTTGCTCGCTGCTATTTGCGCCAGAAAAAAGCGTTGGCCGAGGAATGGGAATCACTCGCGCCGCGATTTTCAGGGCTTTCATGTACGATTTGTAGACAAATAGCGCTGCGTTGCTAACCATGCGGTTCCCTTATTAAAACAGTCGCTTAAGCGTAGGCATGACTCATTGAAGCAGCTATTTGGACACACGAAAAGGTCGCCTTTTGTCACGGTTAAGCCACTTCAATCGCACTGTGCACAACGTAATTTGGTATGAAAAATCAACAATGTTACGGTATTCGCTCGGTATATAGCAGCAACATCAAGGACGAGGCATGGGACAAACAACCAAATCACTGAGTGAAAAACACATCGCGTTTATTGGCGAACAGAAGATGTACTTTGTCGGCACGGCGGCTGAGAGCGGGAAAGTTAACGTGTCTCCCAAGGGCGGTGATTCACTGCGCGTTATCGACAACAAGACCATTGCCTGGCTCAACCAAACAGGTAGTGGCAATGAATCTGCAGCACATGTGCTTCGCGACCCACGAATGACCATCATGTTTTGTGCATTTGAAGGCGCGCCTTTGATCCTTCGCGCTTATGGTCAAGCCCGTGCATTGCATAGAAACGATCCCGAGTGGGAAATTTTCTCGGCCCTGTTTCCCGTCAATTTTGCCTCACGCCAAATCTTCTTGTTGGATATCGATCTTGTGCAAAGCTCGTGTGGTATGTCTGTGCCGTATTACAGCTACCAGGGAGATCGCGGCGATTTGGACAAGTGGTCAGCTCGTCAAGGTGAAGACGGTATTGAACGCTATTGGCTCAAGAAAAACCAAACCAGCTTAGATGGATTTGAATCTGACATCGCCAAACGCACAGGGCTTGAGGAAGAATGAGCAGGAAAGTGGGCAGCGTTGACATGTTCAAAAATGCCCCAAATACTGATGTTGTTATTTCGTGAAATAGACATCTATGGACAGAATAACCGCTGCTAAGGTCTTCGTGGACGTGGCCTGTTCAGGGAGCTTTACGGCGACCGCCGATCGTATGGACATGTCCCGCCCCATGGTGACACGCTATATCGAAGCAATGGAAAACTGGCTGCAAACACGCCTTTGAATCGCACCACGCGCAAAGTGTCGCTGACATCTGCAGGGGAAGCGTGTCTTGCCGATGTTGAACGCCTTCTCGAAAAAGCGGATGAACTCACCTTACTCACCACGGCAAATGATGATCTGACGGGCACAATACGGCTCGCAACGAGCATGTCTTTTGGTTATGCACAACTGGTGCCCGCGCTGAAAGGTTTTATGTCTGCCCATCCGAGCGAGGTGATAGATGTGGATTTGGAAGATTCCGCCACCGACCTGACTCGAGAATGTATCGACCTTGCACTGCGCATCGCTTCCGATCCTGATCCGTCACTCATTGGTAAGCCAATTGCACCCTGCGAATCTTTGCTGGTGGCTTCTCCTAGGTACATCAACAGCGCATCTGTGATAGAACACCCTCGCGATCTCAAGATGCATGAATGCTTGGGGTACAAAAACTTCGAACGCCACGTATGGCACCTTCATAAAGGTACCGACATTGAATCTATCGATATCAGCTGCCACCTCACCGCAAATGACGCGACATTATTAACGCAAGCCGCCATTGCCGATTTAGGCATCGCGATGCAACCTAAGTATCTTGTTACCAAACACTTACAATCAGGAGAGCTTGTTGAGGTATTACCCAGCTGGAAGCCTAAAGACATGCAGGTCTATGTACTCTATTCCTCGCGAAAAAACATGCCACCTGCGGTGCGTGCGTTCATTGATCACCTCAGTGACTACTTCTCCGCTCAGCATTGGTAATCGAAACATTAACCCTGACACTCTGTCATAGGCATTTTTAGATTATCAGGGTCTATTTCCCCAGTTTTAAACACCGAAAGTGTGAGCTTACTTCCCATTATGAAATCACGCGAATTATGCTGTGAATTTAGACATAGCACCGTTAAGGTTATTGACCCCTTGTTTGAATTCGCGCATCAATAGCCTTTATTTCAATATTATATTCAACACCTTACTTAAATAGGCAATCTGTTTAATTTCACTAAAACAAAGACTTATTTTCCATTCTTTTGTATCGACACTTAAATTCAATCGCGAATAAACTTTGAAATGTATCAACTAAGAGACAGCTTCTTATTGATGCACCTTGTACACTTGCTAATTAGTGACTAAGTCGTGCTGCCTAGACCAGTTTTAGGAGATGTACAGCAACCGAGTTCGCGTACCATACCAAAGGGTTACATACCGCGAATAGTGAGCATCCAGCAGTATTAAATCAACGCGGACGGGCAAGATAAAATAATGAAATTAATACTATTAATTGTAATAACGATGATATTCAACGAACGAGCACGCGCAGACAATAACGTGCGTGTTGTGAGTGAGTTATTACCCCCATTTCAAGTCTTTAATGATGCAGGCCAATTCAGTGGTCGCGCCGTTGACATGATGGAGGTCATACTCAAAGAAGCGAATATGGAAGAGTCCGAAATCGATGTTATGCCTTGGGCGCGTGCATATAAAACAGCGAAAAAAGAAAAGAACGTTGCCATCTTTTCCATTGCTTATTCCGAGAAGCGAAAAAACTTATTTCATTGGATTGGTCCCCTCTATGCGCTGGAACGTTCATCATTAATTGGTTTAAACCACCGTGATGATTTAGCCATTACCTCTTTAGAAGATGCCAAACGGTTTCGAGTCTGCTCTGAACTAGAAACCTATTCTTACCAGCAACTGCAAACACTCGGGTTCGAGATAAATAAAAACCTCTTTTCTTTGAACAGTCTTCTAAACACATTTCGAACGCCGGATGGCAGTGTCGCTCGACCGGCGCTTCGCATTAGCTTGTTGAGAAACGGGAAGTGCGATTTTGTATTGGGCCCTTGGTCTACGTATGCATTTGACGACGACATCAGCAAAGACCTGAAATCCTTCCTTTATTTGGGCGACCCTACTTCCCCTCTGGTACTTAACCTTGCCATTAACCCCAAATCAGACCCTAGTGTGATTAGCGCATTAGAGAATGCATACAACAGGTTACGTAAAAGCGGCAAGCTCTATGACGTGTGTACGCAAGATGATCCTAAAAAACTGCACGTTGCTTCTTGTGAAGCCGCAGCACCATAGTGAAAAACAGAAGGTAATCCATGAGCAACTGGTTGTTTTCATCATCAAAAGCACCATTGATGCGCAGATTTGTCACCTCAGTGATATTACTGAGTTTTGTGGCAGGGATGATAATGAGCGTCATCATGGCCAATGTGCAATTGCAGAGCCTCTATGACGAAAAGTATCGTGAAGCCAACTCTCAGCTAGAGAACATTACAGACAGCGCCGCCTATGCAGCATTCAACTTGGATTCCACGCAGGCGTATTCGCTGCTCAAAGGTTTCGAGAAAGATTCTTTATTTTCAGAAGTTATCTTGCTCGATAACTATGGTGACATCGTTGCTAAAGCATCAAAAACACCGTCTTCTTCGACGGAAAATTGGTACGTTTCTTTTCTACCAAACTACGAAACATCAACGATAAACCATGCGTTGACGTTTCCCGTCTTTCGCGACGGTAAGCACGTAGACTCCGACGTAGGCTCACTCGTGGGGAGCATTGACTATGTGCCCACTGCAGATGAATTTCACCAACTGATCTGGACGATTTTCCTTTCTACATCAGTCGAAATTTTCATGACCGCAGTGTTCTTGTGTGTTTTCTTTCACCGCCAGATTGGTAAGCCACTGTCGAGCATTATTCAGCACATTGATGAAAACTCACACATTGATCGTACTAACCGAGCAAAACTGATGACCGTCAATGGCCATGAAAAAGATGAGTTTGGCCGACTCATTCGGGCCTACAACACCTCCATTGATCATGCTGCCAACTACATGAACAAGCTAGAGAGAACCAAAGCGGAGCTGAAAGCATTGTCTGAGAGAGACCCACTCACGGGCCTAGCCAATCGACGTGCTTTGCTTTCAACCCTCAGCGCGTTGTGCGAACAAAACTCTCGATTTGCTGTTGTTTCTTTAGACATTGATAACTTTGGTGGCATCAATGATGCGTACGGACATCAATTGGGTGATGAACTGCTCACCACTCTCGCCGAGATTCTTCAAAGCGCACTAAAAGACACCGCGATCATTAGCCGACCGGGTGGCGATGAATTTATCATCGTATTTAACAACTATACAACACGAGAGGCATTGACTTCACAACTTGAAACTTTACTAAACGTGCCTTTGCATCGCGGAGACATCAACAACACGCAGTGGATCTCAACATCCATCGGCGTCACTATGTATCCGCAAGATGCACACACACCCCAACGCCTTTTACACTGCACTGACATCGCGCTCTATGTTGCAAAAGATGCTGGCAGAAAATGTATTCGCTTTTATGACGAAGATGCGGATCGTGAACGCTCTCGCCGTGATGCCACGAGGAAAAAGCTGCAAAAGATCATCGAAAATGATGATTTCTATTTGGAATATCAGCCTAAAGTCAGCATGCATTCTGGTGAAGTTGTTGGCAGTGAAGCCCTGTTGCGCCTGCACAGTGATACCAAACAAACGGGCGCTCCTGTCGAAATCATTGAAGAAGCAGAAAAGAACGGATTGATCGTTGCTCTTGGACAAGCCATCCTCCGCCGCGCATTTTCCGACATCAGTTCTCATTTGGACGCGTTACCCGACAACTTTCGCATGAGTGTGAATGTGTCGCCGAAGCAGTTGGTGTCAGATCAATTCATCAGCGACTTATTGATGTTTTCAGAAGAGTTTAATGTTCCGTTGATGCGCATTGATATTGAGATCACAGAGTCCTGTCAAATCTTCGATACCGAGAAAAGTTACAAAGTACGCAACTGGCTGAAGAATGCAGGCGTGACTGTCACCTTAGATGACTTCGGAACGGGTTTTGCCTCACTGGAGTATTTACTGACGTATGGCTTTGATCAAATCAAAGTCGACCGCCACTTCACACAAGCTTTACCACGTGATGAAGATGCAAAAGCCATTTTCAGTGTGGTCCAATACCTTGCCGATAAGCTCAATATGGGGATCATCGCAGAGGGTATTGAGAACATTGATCAACAATCTTATTTACAACATCAAGGTTTTGATTATGTTCAAGGGTATTTCTATTCTAAATCCCTACCTATTCAAGACTTAATGAGCTTTTTAGAAAACCGACACCTTATCTCTCCAGCTATAGAGGGTGTCGAGCATTAATCACTCCTCTTTATACGTTGTCTAAAAACCACGACGAGATAAAAGGGCAGCCTCTGGCACTCTTTTATCTCTATTTAGACAACACCCTGTCATGCCACGCAGGTGATAAAACCTTCTCTACACAGAAACGCTGACATCTAAAATGAGAGACTTGGCGATAATTCCCCCTACTTTCAGAGGGATAAATGTAACTTCCCCCGTATTAATTGATAAGTGTTACAATAAAAATACACATATCCCCACAAGTCATCGGTGAAATTTCCATAGAATAGGCACTCACTCATCGGCTAGGTCTCCACAATGACAACCAAAATAATATTAGACACCGACCCGGGAATTGATGATGCAATGGCGATCCTCTTTGCTGAAGCAAATCCAAACATTGAACTGTTGGCTCTCACCACCATCTTTGGCAATGCAGACATCGAAACCGGAACACGCAATGCGCTTTATCTTAAAGAACGCTTTAATCTTCAGTGCGACGTTGTGAAAGGGACAGATAAACCGCTATATCGCGAACCAGTAGGAGCCAGTGTCGCCGTGCATGGCGAAAATGGCTTTGGTGGCATTGAAATTGATGCTCCGACGATCACCGCGGATCCACGTCCCGCGTTTCAATACATCATCGATACCGTAAAAGCATCGCCGAGCAACGTGACACTCGTGGCTGTCGGCCCATTAACCAACCTTGCCCTTGCGTATAATCATGCCCCTGAAATCGCAGACCTCGTGAAAGAAGTCGTGATCATGGGCGGCGCATTTGGCACTCACGAACACACAGGCAATGTCACCCCATTTGCCGAAGCCAATATTCACGATGACCCGCACTCAGCAGACATTGTGTTCACCGCTCCTTGGCGAGTCACCATCGTGGGATTAGATGTAACACATGAGGCCTTCTTTTCGTCAGATTACATCGACACCTTGCGCGACACATGCGGAGAAGTAGGCGAGTTTATGTGGGACATCAGCCGTTTCTATTTAGACTTTTACAAAGAAAGTATGGACGTAGATGGCTGCTTTGTGCATGACCCATCAGCCATTGCCTATGTCATCGACCCGTCGCTGTTTACCCTTCGTAAAGGCCCGGTGCGCGTCGTCTGCGATGGCCCCGCTGTTGGCCATACATTGCAAAAATATGCGGACACCAAACACAAAACCGATGAATGGAGTGACATGCCCGCGCAAAACGTTGCCATTCAGGTTAACGATCAAGCCTTGCTCGATCTCTACCTCGATTCCATGACCCGCTACGGCGCGGAATAAACACACAAAAAGGCTGCATCATGCAGGCCTATGTATATACGATACGCGCTTAAGGGTGTTGGTTTCAGCGTAAGGGAGTTGCTAGAGCAACTCCCTTTTTTCATCTTTTTCCATTCGCCACCCCACGTATCGAAACTGCACCCAAAATGAAAAATAAAAGAAGGTGAGATACCAATACGGAATGACGAATTCGATTCCTAGCCCTTTGTAGACGGCAAGCAGCAAGTAGTCATAGATGAACAGTGGCACGGTGAGGTATAACGCGAGCCAACATGCGTTGACCAGGTGACGCCCATCATCCCAATATTTCTTCAGCGTATATCGAGTGACGGGAAAGTAGATGAATGTCACCAAGGGAAGGATCACCAATTTGGACCATAACGGCCATTGTTGATAATACTCAGGTAAGCCTATCAAATAGAAACTCAACCACGTGACGAAACTGTAGATGAGTAATTGAAGGTGTTTTACTTTGTTCATGGTGTGTGAGGTGATTAACCTTGCTCGAGGTGATTTGTTGTCGATATGGTGCACGACAACGCAGATAGACAATCAACTAATAGTGAGAAACCAAGACAACAATTGAACCGATTTAATGCCTCTTCCTCCTAAGTCACTTTACGCTGTTGAGGTTCTTTCAATGCGATAGCCTTCACACCCGTTAAATGCAGCGAAACGCTTTAGCTCGTCGTGCAAACTTGCTTTGAATGTTTCTGTGTTCTTGAGCTTTGCTTCTAGGGCAAGGTGTAACACCAGCAAGGTTGACGACGCCTTATCGACTTTGCAATCCATTCGCGCAACCAGGTCGCCATTCCACAATACAGGCAGCGAGAAGTAACCAAACTGGCGCTTGGCTTCCGGCACATAGCATTCGATCAGGTAGTCAAAGTCGAAAAAGAACTGGGCGCGTTTACGTTGAATAAGCAGGTTGTCGAACGGGGACAATATCTTGGCTTTGCGTTTGGAGAGGGGTTTATCGAGCAACGAAAGAGACTGAGGCAACACGAAATACACCGCATCGCTGATCGCAACCTCAAGGATGTCTCCACTGGCAACCATGTCTTTCAGCACCGACGTGATTAATGGTTTGGTGTTCTTGAGCAAATAGCTCATTTCTATTGCATTCCCTAAGCCATTGGCTTCAAGAAAACGCGTGATCAAGGAGCGGGCGTATTCCTCGTCATCTGGCCGTGATGTGTCTATGCCTTCTGGTAACACACGTTCAGTGAGATCGTACACTTTCTGGAAATTTCGACGCTCAGCGATCATTAAATCACCTTGCATGAACAAGTTCTCAAGCGCGTGTTTTGATGGCTTTCTGCCCCACCCTTGCTTGGTTTTTCTCTCACCTTCGAAATCTTTCGCTAGCAGCGGCCCTTCCGCGTCTATGCGTTTTACTATCTCATCCATCATTTTATGGTCGCGTTTGTACCAGTGGCTTTGTGCGCCACTTTTAAACGCATGTTTTCTCGGCAAGCTATAGCGGTAATCACGCATGGGAAGGAAAGCGGCTGCGTGCGACCAATACTCAAAGACCTGTTTACGTGCAACCAAGGTATCAAGGTGAGAAACGTCATAACGCGGGTTGCGATTCCATAGGGTGTGGTGATGCGCGCGCTGCACCACGGAGATAGTATCGATTTGGATGTAACCCAATTGCTCAATCGCCGACAAGGTGGCTGACAAGGCACTGCCACCTTGCTTGTTTTTGGGCAACTGTTGCGAATGAAGAATAAGCTTACGGGCTTGCGAGAGTGACAATGATTCCATGATGTCTATCGAGCGAACACTCGTCCTTGATGCAGTTTGCTGAGCCGCCGCTCAGCAACAGGTAAGTTGTTTACGACATGATTGTTAGTCTTGTTTTAGCGGTCGAATAAGGGTTTCTAACCCTTCAATTTTCAGCTCTAACGCCAGTTCCATCAACGCGGCTAGCTCATTTTCAGGGAAGCCTTGCTTGCGAAACCACAGCAAATACTCTTCGGGCAAATCAATGATCACGCGCCCCGCGTATTTACCGAACGGCATTTTCATGCGTGCCAGTTTCAGCATCTTTTCTTTGTCTAGCATGGGATTTTCTTCGTAACATAGAAAGCGAGCAGTGTATCACCTTGTGCTTATTCACTCATTAGGTGAGCGCGAGTAAATGTCAGCCATCACCTCTCGTTGTCAGTGACAATTTACCTTGATCATCTTTCCGATATTTCTTCCGCCCTGCGATTCATTATCCACTGCCGTCAACGCCCGACTCTTATTTCCAACACGTTCGATCACCTTGTAAAACAACGAAGCAATGTTGGAATCCAGCGCCAGTTTCGCCCATTTTCCAAGGCAACTGCTTTACCGTAGGAAAGTATTTTCGTTCCCTACTGGAGATTTTGATGGCAGCTCAAGGATTCAATACCGACTTTCTCGCGCATCCTGTTCAATTACCTCGCCTTGGCGAAGAACTACGAGAAATTGCTTGGGATGATGGCGATCCGCTCCACTATGAGCACTTTTCACTTGTAATGAACCGCGAAACCAAAACCGCGTTCTACACCGCCCACAACGTTGATCGGAAAGGCTTGATTCAAATTCGTCGAAGCCGTTGGAAAATTGATCCACGCGTAGACATTGCTTATCAAGCAGGCGCAAGCGTATACAAGAACAATGATTGGGACCGCGGCCATATGGTTCGCCGCGCAGCGATCACTTGGGGCACACGTGCCGAGGCAAGCCAGGCCAATCGCGATTCGTTCTTTTACACCAATGCCAACCTGCAACATGCAAAGTTCAACCAAGATGAGTGGCTAGAACTTGAAAACTGGCTGCTTGAAGACCCGGAACTCGGCGACAAATTGTCGGTGTTTACCGGCCCTATCAATACCATCAACGATCAGCCCTATCGCGGTACTTATATTCCTTCTGCATTTTGGAAGGTGATTGTGTTCACCAAAAATGGGGAATTACAGTGCCGAGCGTTTTTGATGAAGCAAAGCGAGTTTTGGGATGATCAGAACGGCAAGCATGCCCTGAACCTCGAGAACTATCAGGTTTCATTAACGCAAATCAGCGAGCTAACTGATCTGTATTTTGAGCAAGCGCTGTACGAAGCAAACCCGATGTTCTATTCCCCAAATAACTACACCGACGCTAACGACATTCAAACACCAGAAATGCGGCCGATTGAGTCTCCAACTGACATCGTTGAGACGCGTGGTGACTACTTCGACATCGTGCAAGATCTCTGGGATGGTGACGAAACGGGCTTTTCCGTCACGCGCATGAAAGATGGCCGCTGGGTCAATGAACACGCTGATATCAAGTTACGCGAGCAAGGCAATCGTAAGCCAAAACACCGTGATTTTGCGCAGTTCTCGTTGTTTGGAGACGTGAATACCGACAAGCTCGCGACGCTACCGACCTATCAATCACTCAAAGCGCTGATCGACAACTACAATCTGGTGCAGAGCAAAAAAGAGGGCTACACCGCAGAAGAACTGCAGGAAATCGACACCTTCTTAGATGCGTGCTTTGCGCGTAATCAGGGTGATCAACCGTCACTCATGGAGCAGGTTTATCAGTATGCCATCGCGGAAACGGCCAAAGGTGGCTTGGGTTACGCGGCGACCAAACAAACAGACCT
>JBELME010000063.1:0-17636 GCA_042096095.1 Enterovibrio sp. | reverse complement strand
TTATATGTTCAACACCCGTTCTTTTCGATAAATAGACGTCGCCGGAAACAACAAACCCAACAGAAGTATAAAGACGAATTGCATGCAACCTTGCACTCAGTGTGACATCCGTGGCTGATCGTGCTTTCACGTATTGAATGGCCTCGCTAACAAGCCGACGTCCTAACCCTTTTCCCTGGTCTTTTGGTGTCACGACCATTTGTGACAACTGGAAGTGTTTGTCAGGCACTTCTGTGAGGCGCAAATAGGCCAACAGCGCGCCGTCTTGTGTGAGTGCGAGATGTTCACTGTGCATTTCATTGTCGTCAAAAAGCACGTCCCGTGGAAGATTGGCGGGCTCGAAGAACAAGTTGAACCTCAAATCTAACGCATCTTGATAGAGTGATTCGTCGCGATTTAAAATGACAAATTCAACATCACTGTTAACTCGCATTTATGCTTCCTTTCTTTCCGTAATCGATACGTCTCGTTTTTCCTATTGAGGGTAGAAGTTACTCACCAGACGTGCTCTTTGCCTTCCCAGGTATAGAACTTACCGCTATCTTCCATGGTTAAGCGACGAGCCAGTGCAAGGATACCAGAGGCACTTTGCTCTGCGGTAATATCTGCCTCATAGCCGCCCATGTCTGTTTGCACCCAACCCGGATGAACAGGGCAAACAACAATCTGCTGTGCTTTCAATTCTAGCGACAATACCTGCATGACTTTATTGACGGCTGCTTTAGAGCTCCTGTAAGCGATCATGCCTGTTGATTCTCTGTGTAATGCACCCATTTGACTGGAAATAGTCACAACCCTCGGAGAGTGGCTCAACCGTAAATTATTGAGTAGTGCATTTGACACCATTAACGGGGCAACAGTATTCACTTCAAATGTGTATAGCCAACCCTGCGTATCCATGTCGTTGTAGGATTGGTTATCAGGGCCGATAACCCCCGCGTTGTTGATGAGAATGTCTATGGGTTGATCGACTAACAGATCGGGTAAGCGGGCTAGGTCAGTAGCGCTGGTGACATCAAGTTGTAGCCAGGTCAGCCTGCTTCTCTCTTCATATGTCAGTGGAAGATCGGGAGTGGTGTCTCCGCGAAAAGTGCAAAATACGACATCGCTATTTTGCAAGCTTTGCTTCACGAGTTCTAAGCCGATCCCCCTATTACCACCCGTGATGAATAGTGTTTGCATATTTAGCTCCTCTCTATGTCTTTATAAATAGGCACAAAATGTTACAGCCTAGTGATCATTTGATGTCAGTAACTTTCACATTTACGACACGTATTGGCAACGCTTACACCAATTTTCTCCAAATAAATTCAATGCATTATGACCAAAAAATAAAGTTACCCACAGAAACGGTGGATAACCCTTTGGGTAACATTGGATTAATACAAATGTCATGTTGAATAAGGCCGTCGAGTGCTTTTGCTGGGCGGCTTTAGCACAATTGCCTAAAACATGATTCGCCTTATTTTGGAGGCAAAAACGCGCGAGATAGGTCGCACATTTGAAGCCTAGTTACATCAAAAAGAGATGAATTTACATCCAGCTTTATTGGCAAGTAAGCGTGGAAGGAGAGTAAAGAACCTAAGGTGGTTAAATAGTGTACAGGTGTGGCGAAGCGCGAATGTAGCCGCGTGAAGAAAAGCCAAAGAAACGTGGGATAGGATGAACAAAACTAAAAACGCCCCCATTGAATTCTGAGGGCGTTTACGTAGTGTGTGGATCTGTGGTTTGGTAAAGCGCGGGGTGAGCGCCGGATTAAATCGCGATCTGCTCTTTGCTTTCTTCTTCAGTCACGAAGAGTTCGCGCTTGGTTTTCTGCTGTGCCGTTTTCTGGCTCAACCCCAAACGTTCTTCTCTTGGTGGAATACCAAAGTAATCTCGGTAACATTTACTAAAGTGTGGTGTGGAAACAAACCCACAGGCGATCGAAATTTCGATAACAGACAGGTTCGTTTGCGTGAGCAATTGTCTTGCGCGGCTTAGTCTTAAGTGCAAGTAGTAACGAGACGGTGAGCATTGTAGGTGGCGCTGGAAGAGTCGCTCAAGCTGTCTACGAGATAACTCCACAAGCCCTGCAAGTTCATCTATACAGAAAGGTTCCTCAAGGTTTGCTTCCATCAGAGAAACCGTTTCCAGCAATTTGGGTTGCGCAGTGCCAATGAGATTACGCAGCGGGACTTTCTGAACATCTTGCGTGTTTCGCACGCGTTCACACACGAACATTTCTGAGATGGCAGCGCTCAGTTTGTTTCCATGTTCTCGGGTGACCATGGTCAGCATCATATCCATTGGCGCGGTGCCGCCGGAACTCGTCATGCGGTCATCGCTGATCGTGAAAAGTTTGTTACTGATACGAACGGTGGGGAAGGCTTCTTGCAAACCGGCGAGGTATTCCCAGTGCACAGAGCAGGCTTTATCGTGCATCACGCCAGCTTTTGCTAGGACGTAACTGCCCGTACAGATTGCGCCGATTTTAAGGTGCTTTCTGTCTTGTTGTGCAATCCAACTGAGCAACTTCGGGGAGCAGTTTTCGTGGACATCAATACCGCCACAAATAATGACAACGTCAAGATCCATCGTGTTGGGGATTTTATCGTCGACATTAATGGCGAGTGAATCGCTGGCCGATACCGCTTCGCCGTCTTCACTGAACGTATACCAACGGTACAGGGTTTCACCTGAGAGTTGGTTCGCCATTCGTAACACTTCGATTGCTGACGCCATCGCAATCATGGTGAAGCGTTGGCAGAGGAAAAATCCAATTTTCACTGGTTGGCGTAGTGATGATACTGATCCCATCGTAAATCCCTTCTATCTTTTTGCACTGCTCAATTATTTTATTGATATCAAGGTTGAAATGATTACAACACGTAGAGAATCGTATTCGACAGAAAAACGGCATCTCTTCTCTGCATATACCAATGTTAATGAAAAGTAAATGTCGTTATCGTGCTTAAAGGGAAAATGGCGAAAAAAAAGTGTGTGGATAGCGTTTGGAATTCGTGTGTATCATAAATGAAACAAGCCATTGGGGAAACCAGGCTGTTACAAGTCGTTAACAATGTTTAGTGCTGTAAAGAAAAAGTCGGTGTTTTTTCGGTGTGGCTGACGTGCTAGAACGTGTTTGTGATTCAACGTGTGGGCATAAGGGTTTAAAAAGGTGCGGCACTGAAAATTAAACGCGTGCCGCACTCGGAGAGTGAAGCATTAACTGCAGTAAGCAAATGCAATCTTCGACGCGAGTTCCGCATTGTTTAAAACTAATGCGATGTTGGCTTTTAAACTCTCGCCCTGTGTTTTTTGTGCCACTTTCGCAAGCAAGAACGGGGTTGATGCCTTGCCTTTAATGCCTTGCGAATCCATTTCTTCAATCGCGCTTTGAATGACATGATCAATGTCTTCGTTCGCCATAGCATGCTCTGTGGGAATGGGATTGGCAATGATGGCACCGCCAGCCAAAGACATCGCCCATTTTGCTTTTAAAGCATCGGCAATTTGCAGCGGCGTGTCGAGGCGGTAATCCACATTAAAGGCACTTTCTCTACTGTAAAACGCGGGTAATGTGTTTGTTTGGTATCCCACCACAGGCACGCCCTTAGTTTCGAGATATTCCAAAGTCAAACCAAGATCAAGAATGGATTTGATGCCAGCGCAAACCACGGCAACCTTGGTTTGAGCCAATTCCTCTAAATCTGCAGAGATGTCCAAGCTGTTTTCTGCGCCGCGATGCACACCGCCGATACCGCCCGTGGCAAACACACGAATCCCTGCCATGTCCGCCAAAATCATGGTTGAGGCAACTGTTGTTGCGCCATCCCCTTTGGTGGCAACAATGAATGGAATGTCACGTCGGCTGGTTTTCTTGGCCTTCTGGCCTTGCTGACCAAGATAGCCAATTTCTTCTTCAGAGAGTCCGACTTTGAGGCGACCCTTTAAGATGGCAATGGTGGCGGGTATGGCGCCGCTATCTCGGACTTTCTGCTCTACGCGCAGCGCGGTTTCGACATTCTGTGGGTAAGGCATGCCGTGAGAAATGATGGTGGATTCCAATGCCACCACAGGCTTTCCTTCTGCGATCGCGCGTTCGATATCAGGATGAATATCGAGGTAAGGGTTTAACATGGCACGTCCTCTATGCGTTGTTGAACCAATAATTCATTGATGTTGGGGTTGATGGTGTTGGCATGTTCCAAGGCAATGGCTGCACAGCCCGATGCAAAATGGCACGCGTCGACGTCTGAAAGTCCGCCGAGTTGGCTATGAACAAGGCCTGCTAAAAATGCATCGCCTGCGCCGTTGGCGTTAACAACACTGACGGGCAGTGGACGCATGAGTTTCTCTTCGTACTCGGTACGGTACAATACGCCATCTGCGCCCATGGTTAAAAACAGCCTTTTCACGCCGTGTTGAATAAACCACTCTGCGATGTCGTCAATGTCTGACTCCGATTCAAGCGGCAAGCCGGAAATGGCTTGTGCCTCTATCAAGTTAGGTTTCATGGTGTGAATACGAGACAGGTAGGGCCTTGCTTTGGCAGCCTTCGCAGATGAGACGGAATCGAGGTAAATGTGCTTGTCGGAGAATTTGCTGAAGACATACGCCAACGTGGTATCGGAAAGGTTGGTGTCCACAATGACTGCCGCCGCGTTTCGAATAAGCTCGACGTGCTGCGTCAACAACCCCACGTTTAAGTGCTCCAATATCGACATGTCAGACACTGCAGCAACCATGTCGCCCTGATTGTCGAGTAGTGACAAATAGGTGGACGTGGTTTGATTGCTGATCTGATTCACTGCGTTGATGTTGACCCCCGCCGTTTTGGTTTCTTTCAGAATTAAATCGCCGTAGGCGTCATCACCGACGACCGAAATTAGGCGTACATCTGTGCCAAGCCTTGCGAGGTTTTCTGCGATGTTTCTTCCTACTCCGCCAGCAGAGCCTTTGACTTTACCTGGGTTTGAATCACGTTCTATGAATACGGCATCCGGTTGACCGAGAATATCCATGTTCATACCACCAATCACGACCACGTATTGCTGATTAGCGATGAAATACCCTTTTCCTTGGATAATGCCTTTCTTTGTCATGTTCATGATGTGAACGGCGACGGCTGAGCGACTGATATTGAGCAAATTCGCAATGGTTTGCTGCTGGATGAAAGGGTCGCTTTTTATCAGCTGCAATATTTCATCTTCACGTGATGTCATTGTTACCTCTAGAACTCAGGATAAACATACGTTTATTTGTTAAACAAATGTTAGTGTTTGCGTATTTGCGTTAATAGTCAATGGCAAACAGACAACAATCAGCAAGAGTGTGAACAGCGCATTTTATTGTTTGGTTAAGCGGGTGATTAGCGGCTGTTTACGTGTTCTGACACGTCGCAACTCGACCATCAGGCGTCTCAATTTGCCAACAGGGGGGGGCGTAAATCGCACTACACTTAGGATACTGGTCCACTCGCAAGGAATGCAAATGGAAAAGACGACACCTCCCACATCATCATGTGGTGCGTCGTTTGCGACCCCTCCGCTAACTGAATCTCAATGTCAGGTCGTGAATGAAGCATTGAATTTACTCAGCGCAACACCGGGTGGATTGTTGCCTGTGTTGCATCATATCCAAAAGGCGCTGCGCTTTGTGCCGCCTGCCGCCATTCCCCAGATTGCCAGAACGTTGAATCAATCTGAGGCGGATGTTCATGGCACCATGAGCTTCTATCATGAGTTCAGAAACTCGCCGCCTGGGGCAACCGTCATACAGGTATGTCGAGCAGAGTCCTGTCAATCCATGGGCTCTCTCGCCCTTGAAGCCTATGTCCGTTCGCGACTCGGCATCGATTTTCATCAAACGACGCGCGACAACAACTTCACGCTTGAACCGGTTTATTGCTTGGGGAATTGCATGAACTCGCCAGCAATTCGCGTTGAAGATGAGATCCATGGCGATATGAATGCAGCGCGTTTTGATGCGTTGCTGGAAGGGTGTCTAACACAAGTGATCGAGGTGAAAGCACCATGACATGCAAAATCTATGTGCCCCTTGATACGTCAGCGGTTTCCCTTGGTGCTGACAAAGTGGCAGCCAGAATAGAACACCTTGCAGTGAACAGCGGTGAAGCAGTGTCCGTGATTCGAACGGGATCCCGAGGCATGTTCTGGCTGGAACCCATGGTTGAAGTCGATTCACCGCAAGGCCGTGTCGCTTTTGGGCCTGTGACGGAAGATGACGTGGATGCCCTTATGGTATTGCGTTTTTTTGATATCGAAGCTTCCGGTACGGGAGGCAAAGAACACGCTCTTTATCTCGGTCTCACAGAAGCGCTTCCTTGGTTGAAAAAACAACAACGGCTCACCTTTTCACGCGTGGGCATTGTCGACCCTTTGAATGTGAATGACTACAAACGTCATGGTGGTTTTGAAGGGCTGAAGAATGCCTTTGCCATGAATGCACAAGAAATTCTTGATGCGGTGAAACAATCCGGGTTGAGAGGACGCGGCGGTGCAGCCTTCCCGACGGGCATTAAATGGCAGACCGTCGCCGATCAGCAAGAAGGCCAAAAGTACGTCATCTGCAACGCGGATGAGGGCGACTCTGGCACGTTCGCTGACAGAATGTTGATGGAGGGCGACCCGCTCACGTTGATTGAAGGCATGATCATTTGCGCCATTTCTGTTGGTGCAACGCAAGGTTATGTCTACACACGCTCTGAATACCCGAAAGCTTGCGAGATTTTCACTAAGGCGATAGAGAAAGCCTATGAAGCGGGCTATCTCGGTGAGGACATTTGCGGTTCTGGTCATCATTTCGATCTTGAACTTCGTATGGGTGCAGGGGCTTACATTTGTGGCGAAGAAACATCTCTGATGGAAAGCCTTGAAGGCAAACGCGGCATAGTTCGTAACAAACCGCCTTTGCCTGCCATTGAAGGCTTGTTTGGTCGCCCAACAGTGATAAACAACGTGATTTCGTTAGCGTCGGTTCCAACCATATTGTCCAAAGGCGCGAGCTACTATGCAAACTTTGGGCAAGGGCGTTCACGCGGCACCATGCCGTTGCAATTGGCAGGAAACATCAAACGGGGTGGGTTGATTGAGCTGGCGTTTGGTGTATCGCTCAATGAACTGATGTATGACTTTGGCGGCGGCAGTAAAACAGGCCGTCCGCTAAAAGCCGCGCAATTGGGCGGGCCACTCGGGGCGTATTTGCCAGCATCGCACTGGGATGTCGACATGGACTATGAAGCGTTGTCTTCAAAAGGGGCGATGCTGGGTCACGGCGGCATTGTGGCATTTGATGATCAAGTCGACATGAGCCACATGGCTCGGTTCGCCATGGAATTCTGCGTGCTGGAATCGTGTGGGAAATGCACGCCTTGTCGCATTGGCGCCGTGCGTGGTGTGGAAGTGATTGACCAATTGGTTGAAGCCTCTGGTGATGAAAAGCTAGAGCGACACGAATTGCTGCAAGATCTCTGCGACACCATGGAACTGGGGTCAATGTGCGCCATGGGCGGGATGACACCGTATCCCGTGAAAAGCGCGCTCATGCATTTCCCCGAAGATTTTGGTCTCGCGGCCATTCATCACAACCACGCCGCGGGCAACGGCGAATAGCTTTCGCCAAGGAGTATTACAATGGTTGAGTTTTACATTCCCATTGATCAAGACCGAAAAGATTTTGGCACACCCAATGTCACCGGCGAAGATCTCAAGCAAATTACGTTGAACATTGATGGCTGGCCAATCACGGTTCCTGAAGGGACATCGGTGATGCGTGCGGCATCCATGTTGAATATTCAAATCCCCAAGTTATGTGCGACAGACAGCTTAGATGCGTTTGGGTCGTGCCGCATGTGTGTGGTGGATATTGAAGGCATGCGCGGAAAACCCGCCTCTTGTACCACACCGGTGTCTGAAGGCATGAAGGTCACCACGCAAAATGCGGCATTGTCAAAGTTACGCCGTAACGTGATGGAGCTATACATTTCTGACCACCCCCTTGATTGTTTAACCTGTGCGGTGAATGGTGATTGTGAATTGCAAGACGTCGCCGGTGCTGTTGGCCTGCGTGATGTGCGGTATGGCTTTGAGGGGGAAAACCATCTCAAGATGGAAAAAGACACGTCAAACCCGTATTTCACCTTTGATAGCAGTAAATGCATTGTGTGCTCGCGTTGCGTGCGTTCATGCTCTGACATCCAAGGTCAGTTTGCGTTAACCGTTGAAGGCCGTGGGTTTGATTCTCGCATTGTGGCGGGTAGCAATAATTTCATGGATTCTGAATGTGTGTCGTGCGGTGCATGTGTTCAAGCATGTCCTACGGCAGCATTGACAGAAAACAGTGTGATTGAGCAGGGCACGCCGAGTCATTTTCGTGTCACGACCTGTGCCTATTGCGGCGTGGGTTGCTCGTTCAGAGCGGAAATGAAAGGTGACCAGCTTGTGCGTATGGTGCCGAACAAAGACGGCAAAGCGAACCAAGGCCATTCCTGTGTGAAAGGGCGTTTTGCATTTGGTTATGCTACACACAGCGATCGTATGCTTGACCCAATGATCCGAGATTCCATCGATCAGCCGTGGCGCAAAGTGAGCTGGGAAGAGGCCATCGACTTTGCCGCCAACCGCATTAATACGTTACGTGACAAATACGGCGCGAACGCGCTGGGCGGGATCACTTCTTCACGTTGCACCAACGAAGAAACTTACTTAGTGCAGAAATTGGTTCGTGCAGGATTTGGGACGAACAATGTCGATACCTGTGCGCGTGTTTGCCATTCACCAACGGGCTACGGCTTGAAAACCACGTTAGGTGAATCCGCAGGGACACAGACGTTTGATTCGGTGCAAAAAGCGGACGTGGTGGTCGTGATTGGTGCGAACCCCACTGATGGGCATCCTGTTTTCGCCTCACAGCTTAAGCGTCGGCTACGCCATGGCGCGAAGTTGATAGTGATTGATCCTCGTGAGATTGATTTGGTCAATGCGCCGCATGTGCGCGCTCAGTTCCACCTCCAACTCCGCCCCGGCACCAACGTTGCTGTGCTGAATGCGTTGGCGCATGTGATTGTGTCGGAAGGATTGGATGCCAAAGCATTCATTGACCAGCGTTGTGATGCGGCGGAGTTTGAAAAATGGCGAACATTTATTGCCGATGAACACCATTCGCCAGAAGCGATGGAAAGTGAAACTGGTGTGCCAGCTATGCTTATTCGCGAAGCAGCTCGTCTTTACGGCGGCGCGAAAAATGGCGCGATTTACTATGGTCTTGGTGTGACGGAACACAGCCAAGGGAGCTCCGCTGTGATGGCCATTGCTAACCTTGCCATGGTCACGGGCAACATTGGCCGAGAGGGTGTCGGGGTAAATCCACTTCGCGGGCAAAATAACGTGCAAGGTAGCTGTGATATGGGGTCGTTTCCCCATGAACTGCCGGGTTACCGTCATGTTTCAGATCCCGATGTTCGTGCATTGTTTGAAGGTGAGTGGGGCGTAAAAATTGACGACGAACCCGGGCTTCGTATTCCGAACATGTTTGATGCCGCGATCGCGGGGCGATTCAAAGCCTTGTATGTGCAGGGCGAAGACATTGCGCAATCTGATCCCAATACTCAGCACGTCGAAGCTGCGCTCTCTTCGCTTGAATGTTTGATCGTGCAAGACATCTTCTTAAATGAAACCGCGAAATTTGCGCATGTGTTCTTGCCAGGTGCAACCTTCCTCGAAAAAGACGGCACCTTCACAAATGCTGAGCGCCGAATTTCCCCAGTAAGAAAAGTCATGGCGCCTCTATCAGGGAAAGCAGATTGGGAAGCAACCGTTGCGCTGGCGAATGCGCTAGGTTGTGAAATGACGTATCAACATCCGTCAGAAATCATGGATGAAATTGCCAAGCTGACGCCGACATTTCATGGTGTGAGTTATGAAAAATTGGATGAACTGGGTTCTATCCAATGGCCATGTAACGATGACGCGCCGCAGGGTACGCCAACCATGCACATTGACGCGTTTGTGAAAGGCAAAGGCAGTTTTGTGGTGACGGAGTATGTCGCATCACAAGAGAAAGTGAACAAGCGTTTCCCATTGTTGCTGACCACGGGTCGGATCCTGAGCCAATACAATGTTGGCGCGCAAACCCGAAGAACGGAAAACTCGCGATGGCATGAAGAAGATGTGCTCGAGCTTCATCCATTAGACGCGGAAGATCGCGGCATCGTGGACGGCACGCCAGTTCGCATTCGCAGCCGGGCAGGGGAGGTAACGTTACCTGCGTTAATTAGCAATCGCATGCAACCGGGGGTGGTTTATACCACCTTCCACCATCCTGTTTCGGGTACCAATGTGATCACCACGAACAACTCTGATTGGGCGACCAATTGTCCAGAGTACAAAGTCACCGCAGTACAAGTGCTGGTGGCGGCAGATCAAGCACAGTGGCAAGAACGCTTTCGCGCGTTTGATGAAGAGCAGCAAGCTCACGTGTCGGCGGCTTATAAAGAAAATACAGACTGAGTGGCACTCAATAAGAAAGAAGGAAGAGCCCAGTAATGGATGGCGAAGCACACAGAAACGAACAGCTTTATGCGATGGCAAACCAAATTGCTGACAACCTTGCCCATGGGCGAAGTGAGCAAGAAACCATTGACGAAGTGGCGTCTCATATCCGTCGCTTTTGGTCACGAGACATGAAAGACAGTTTGTTTGATGCATTAGAATCGGGCGAACTCAATCCGCTTGCAGAAGAGGCGGCATCAAATTTAGCGAGGGAGTATCAGTTCAAGTAACGCTGAGGCTCTAGTCAGTTAGAGCGCGTTCGAACCTCAAAACTAATCCTATAAAAAAAGCGGCTGATTCAGCCGCTTTTTTCATACCCAAAGGGCGATTACTTCTCGTATCGAACGTTATCGATGTAGAGCACCATTGGTCCTGTCGGCTCAATGATGAAGATGTTTTTCAGACCTTCTACATTGGCTTTCGCGCCAGGCACAAAACGGTTACCGCTATTGATCAGGTCAGCAAAATTAATGCGCACTTCACGCCATTGTCCGATTGGTGGAATTTCTACATCTACGTCACTCGCTGCTGGCCAGCCACTGTCGACTTTCAGCATGAGACTCGCGTTTGGATCTTTCTCTTCAACCAGAAGGTCAAAGACGATTTCACCCCCGCTCATCCACTCGCCCATATTGACTTCTGGTGATTCGAAGTAGAAGTTACCGATGTCACCGGTCTTCTTAATCGCCAGAATGTCGCCACGGCTTTCAGCTTGCTTGGTTTCAACATACACCTTGAACTGCGGATCGTATTCTTTCGAGCGCAGGTGCTTATCTAGGCTGTCGCCATAGAGTAAGAATTCAGGGCCTGTTGCATAGTCTGGACCTGGAATGATGATTTCAGGTGCAGGTGTACCCGCAATAAACATGGCATCGTCAGACACTGTCGCACAACCTTTGCCATTAACAGGATCTTTCGAACATTCGTAGACACGAACGTAGTCCACTTCCATGGTTTGCGGGAAGATGGAATCATCAATGCCACCTTCGTTGGCATTCGCCGCCCATGAACCACCAATCGCAAGGTTCAAGATCATGTGAAAACGCTGATTAAACGGTGCGTCTTCTTCACCAGTAATGATCTTGCCGCCTTCTTTGTATTGGCTGTACCAACCATCAGAGCGTTGTGTTGCGTAGTGAATATCATCGATATACCAACGCATTTCGTTCTTTTCCCATTCGATGGCATAGGTATGGAAGCCATCTGCAGGGTTCACGTGATCAGGGAGGTGATATTCTGCAGCAGTGCTCGCGTTATCCGGCCATTCGCGGCCATAGTGCAAGGTACCGTGAATACGCGCTTCTTCTTTCCCCGGCTCTGCGCCTAGCTCATCCGTCGGCGTTTTCAGGTTAACGGCTTCAACGATGTCAATCTCACCCGATGCAGCCCAACCACCATACACATAGTCTGTTGGAAGCATCCAAATCGCAGGCCAAGTACCTTGGCCAAACGGAAGCTTCGCACGCACTTCAAAACGACCATACTGCCAGTCACCTTTGTTCATGGTTCTGAGGCGAGCTGAGGTGTAAGGCAGTGTGGCTTTATGACGGCTCTTCCCTTCAGGATCTGAGGGGCCGGTGAATTGGTAATCACGCGCAACAATGTGCAGTTTGCCGTCTTCTACAAACGAGTTAACGGGGCGATCTGTGTAGCACTGACGCTCAGCATTACCACCGCCATAACAGTTTTCTTCGTGACTCCATTTGCTTTTATCAATGGCCGTACCACTGAATTCGTCGTTCCATACCAGCGTCCATGTTTTTGGCGCTTTAATCATTGGTCCACTGGTATCAGGCCCTTGTGAAACAGGCTGATAGACTTTCGACGAACACCCAGCGACTGCAGCAATCACTGCAGTCGCGATCAGTGCACGACGATAGGGGAAATTAGTCATTTTCGTATCCTTACAGGTCGAACTTTTGGCGCTCTATAAATACGCAATACATACAAACTTAAGATAGCTGCCGATTACTCAAAATATCCCAGTAATTAGCATCACCCCATCTGTTACCAATAGGCATCCGCTTGAATACCGAAGACGAAGTCATCCGACAGTTTTACATTCGGATCAGTTTCGTCACCCGTTGTCCAAGACAATGGAAGGTAAGTGGCAGTGAATCGAATTTCTGCGGTAGACAGTCCATCAGAGAGAACGAAAGTCGGTGCTACTGTGAACTTAGATTGGTGCCATGTGCCCCCATTCTGAGTGTTCTCGTAGTAGCCTGTTTCGGTTTGGATGATGAAGTTATCTCTAACAGGGAAAATATTACGCATGATGACGGAGACCCAATAGTTGTAGCCGCCATCCGCGCCTTCGTCATTAGTGCCTTCATCATTGTATTGTGCTTGGATAGAAGGGAAGAATCCGATTCCGTCGCTGTTGGTGTACCCACCCCAAAGTATAGCGCGCGCGGAAAGCGCATCTTCTTCACGTTGAGTGACCAGATAGTAGGGGTCACCAAAATAATCGCCCCATTCACCAGTATGGTAGCCCTGAGTCAGTGAGCCTGGGCGAAGAGATCCATAGTCCGTAATAGTTCCGCCAAGTAGGTTACCTGACCCTAGACCACGACCTACTTGGGCTATGGCATAAGAAAAAGCATTACCTTTGAGGCCGAAAAAATCGAGCATATGATAGATAGCGGTGGTGTCGTAACCCGTTTCTGCCCACTCTTTACCGTTTAGCCCCCAGTTGTCGGGCAAATACTTGTAGTTTGCTTGAACTGTCAATGCACCTAAAGTGTAGGAAGCATGGAATGTGTGCATTGAGTTGTTCTGGTTATCAAAGATGCTGGCGCGTTGTTGATCAGTAACATAGCGTTGATTTTGCGATATAATAATGTCGTCTTCGGTAGAAGCTTTTTCTACGAAGTCCTCATACTCGCCATAACTAAGACTGATATTTCGCTCGCTGGAAATGTAAGCGAGATCCAAAAATGAATCACCGATTTCAATATCTTGAATACCGACGCCAATACCTTCTAAGTCGGTATAAAAAAAGTCGGTCATGAAGACATAGTTTTCTTCAGCGAGCTTTCTTTTACCACCCCATAAGGTGCCTGATGGTAAAACACCATCCATTTCTAGATAGCCAATGAGATCATCAAACTCAGTGTCACCCACACCAATGTGGATTCGAAGCTGTTGGTCATCATTAATATTGGTGATAGTAGTAAAACCAAAGTTACCGTCATTGTCGGATTCTAAACCTAGACGACCCAATAATTCTTTTTGCCCACCAATATCGGCTTTCTTAAAATCATTTTCTTTACTGGCAAAAAAACCAGCGCGAAAGTAACCGTGAAATTCGACTTCGTCGATAATAGCAGCGTTTGCAACAGGTATGCTTGATAACACACTTGCTACGCTAAGCGCGGCTAACGACAATTTTGACTTTTTCATTCTGACTCCGTGAAGAGATCTTAAAGGTTTTTTCGCAAGAAAGCGCTTTCTTTCTTTGCTTATAAAAAACGAATTGCCTATTGAAACAGCCTGACACCCAGAGAGGCATTTTCTATGGAAAATCGAGATTGACTAGCTTCTTAGCTTTTCTTGTCGACGATTATAAGCATCGTTTGGTTTGAAATCTCAAAGAAAGCGATAGTCAACGTGACGTTAAAAAGGTCCACTCTCAAGTGCAATCAGTTACGTTAAAAACCTTTAACTAATTCACATAATATTTACATTTGGCCTTAATTCTTGGTCATAGATACCATGGTTATCGGCTTGTTATTAAAAATGAAACACAATTTAGTATAGCGTCTCGTTGTTGAGTCTTTTTGCAAGGAGAGCGCTTTCTTTTGTGAGTATTTCTATTAATTGACTGAATAAAACTAAATTCAGGTTGTATCGACCTATCTGTTAACAATATTTTTACACGCTAGCGATGGTTCTATCCATCGGCAGAGTTTAGTCAGTTAGCTGGCTTTATTTTTCAACATTGCTGAAAGCGCTTTCTTTTGGTCGATGATGACACCCAACTCAAGCAAGTTTCTCCAGTTCGCTGGAGAGTTCTGAATTCCATCATTTGCCCTTGTGCAAAGTGGATATGACGTAGACTGAATTACGGACAATATGATGAAGAATATATTTGCGAAAATGCTGCTTATGTCTTCTGTCGCGCTGAGTGGGTGTGGCGGTGGAGACGATGAAGCTGGCGGATCCCCCCCTGATGTGCAGCCTTCAGGTGCCGACACATATGAGGTTCATAGAGTCGGAGAAGGTGCAAGTAGTAACTTGACTGTCATTCCTTTTCAAAATGAGGCAGCGTCTGAAGCTCAAGGTAGTTTTATAGGCACCTCATTTATGGGCACTTCTAATGATGCCTTGAGTATACCTGCGCCTTCATCAACTAATAGTTTTGTTGAAGCTGAATGGGGTTGGGGTACCGCATTAGTCACAACCGACAACTCGGCAGAAGCAGCCATCAATTTAGCCGGGTTTAACAGCGGCTACTTAAACTTTGAGGCCAAAGCTTCCAAAGCCTCACTACCATTTGTTTTAGGTTTTCAAACGGGGCTTTCAACTAGTGTAGAAGGTAACGAACAAGGCCAACGACCAGCAAAAGAAGCTGGTGCGGATTTTGAATCAAACGGCAGATCTATCACCACCGAATGGGTCAGTTATAAAATCCCCATGTCTGAATTAATTGGCGATCAGATAGTTGATCTATCTGATGTCACAATGCCTTTGTTTGTTAGGAGCGAAGGCATAAACGGTGAAGTGATTGAGCTGAGGAATGTTTTTTATGGAAAAACATTCGATTCTCAACCCGATACTGCAGACACTGGTGGCGTAAACAACATCATCGGTGGCGAACCTCAAGTTGGTTATATTCTTTACACCGGGCAAGAAGCTAATGTTGCTTTCGAAGAACTGCAAGCATGGAATGGAGCAGGAATCTCGGAAGTTTCTGGTGGCACTTATGACCCTGCACTTGAGCTGACGGTCACGAGTGGCTGGGGAGCGTTAGCATGGGCTAGCTCGTCAAGCGTTGTCGATTTTTCTTCATATACTCATGCACAGTTCAAGGTAAAGACTGACGCAGCTCAAGTACGTGTATCTACCACTGGTCAAAGCAATGGCGAAGTTGCGGAAGATTACGCGCTTTCAACAGGCACAGCGTTAGCTGATGGCTGGGTACAAATGGAAATACCGGTTCCAGCCTTTGCAGATGTGACTACATTCGCGGTGGTGCTAGGACAAGATGGCACTATGGAAGTTGCAGACATTGCCTTGGTAAACAATTCTAGAGGAAATGTTGGTCCAGGTTATATCGCTTACAGCGATCAAGACGACTCGTTCAGCATGGCTTTTTGGGGTGACAACTGGGGAAGCGGTGCAACGTTAGCCAACCTTAATGACGCGCCTTACTCGAAAGCCTTTACTGTTACTAGCGGCTCAAATTGGGGCGCTGATGCAGCAGCAGTTGCTTGGGGCAACGAGCCAGAAAATGCGGTAGATGCTTCTGGATTCTCTTACCTTCGTTTCAAAGTTGAACCAGAGTCTTACTCTGCAGTTGACGTTGTTTTCCAAAGCGCAAGCCAATCGGAAGTTAAAAATACATACAACTTCTCAAGCGGCGAAACCTTGGATAATGGTTGGGTGCAAATGGAGGTTCCATTCCCTGCTTTCTCTGATATGACGTGGATTGGTCTCATCTTTAACGGTGCAGGTTCAGTGAACTTTGCCGATGTTGTTCTGGTTTCTCAAAGTGGTTCTGATGGTAACACCGATGGTGGAACTGACGGCGGCACTGACGGTGGCACCGATGGCGGCACTGACGGCGGCACCGATGGTGGCACTGACGGCAGCAGCACTGACTACTCAGTAGCGCCTGAAATTGCGCCACAACCGACGGCAACGGGTGACTTCCCAGTTTCAACCGTTACTGGTGGTGATGCTACAGGTCAACCCGTACTTGGCACTGCTGCACTTCCTGCGATCTCTTACGGCGCATTCCGCACAAACGTGCGTTCAAACGAAAATGCCCCAAGCGTTGCGGAAGTTAAAGAAGACCTGAAAATCATGCATGCAGTCGGCATTCGTATGCTGCGTACATATAACACTCAGGACTTCATAGACACTGAACGTTTACTTCAAGCCATTGATGAGCTTCAACAAGAAGATCCTAGCTTCGAAATGAACGTGATGCTTGGTGTATGGATTTCAGCACTCAATGCATTCTCTAATGTAGAAATAGACAGTTCACAAGAACACGCCAACAACCAATTGGAAATGAATAAAGCGGTTGAGTTTGCTCAAGCTTATCCGAACGTTATCAAAGTTATCGCAGTTGGTAACGAGGCAATGGTTGAGTGGGCGAGCAGCTACCGTGTTGAACCAGGTATTATTCTGAGCCGTGTTAACGAACTTCAAGCAATGAAGGCCAATGGCACAATCAGTGAAGATATTTGGATCACCAGCTCTGAAAACTGGGCGGTTTGGTCTATCAACAATGGTTACTACCAAGCGCATGAAGCAGACATCAAAGCACTGATTCAAGCAGTTGACTACGTGTCCGTTCATGTTTATCCATTCCACGATACTTTCCATGACGGTGATTTCTGGCCAGTTCCTGAGTCAGAGCAATCGCTTACTCATCAAGAACAAGCTGACAAAGCCATGGAGCGCGCGTTCAACAAAGCGCTGACTCAGATCGACGCCGTTAAAGATAGCGTTATGGCAATTGACAGCACTAAACAGATCCACATTGGTGAAACAGGTTGGTCGACTGAGTCGAACACTGGTTTTGGTGCTGGTGGAACGGGTGCTTCTGATGAGTACAAACAGAAGAAATACTACGATGCGATGAGCCAATGGGCTATCGACTATGGTGCATCTGTATTCTTCTTCCAAGCATTTGATGAACCATGGAAAGGTGGCGCTGAAAACACTGGCGATCCAGAGAAGCACTTCGGTTTGATCGACATTGATGGTAATGCGAAATATGCCATCTGGGATCTGGTTGATGCGGGTGCATTTGAAGGAATCACGCGCGGTGGCAATCAGATCGTTAAGTCTAACGGCGGTGTTGAGCAAAACGTCATTGACGCAATTCACGCTATTCCGTATGAAACGGGT
>JBELME010000062.1:0-17728 GCA_042096095.1 Enterovibrio sp. | reverse complement strand
GCGTGAAGCTTTGTTGATGCACTATGAAGATAACTACGAAATACGCGTCGGCTTCGGCATCGTATTTTGGGGCGTGACAGAGTCACAACACCTTGTCGATGTAATCAACCAAACTGATTCGGTTGAAGCGGTTGATGGAGAGGTGAAGCTGGGTCAACCCATGGTGAGTCTCGGACTGGAACTTGATTCTGGTTTGCTTGATTTGTATTTACTGCCTTATTTCCGTGAACGTACCTTTGCCAGTTCTGATGGCCGCTTAGCAGTGCCCGGTGCCGGAGATGCGAACGCGCAATATGAGTCTCGTCATGAAGCGTTTTACCCTGATGTAGCGGCGCGCTATGGCATGATGATTGACGAATGGGACCTTGGTTTCAGTGCGTTTCATGGCACTAACAGGGATCCGTACTTCTTCAATAGTTTGTCCCCATACTATGCGCTCATGACCCAAGTTGGTCTGGACGTGCAAGCTATTTATGGTGATTGGTTGTGGAAAGCGGAAGCTATCCGTCGTTATAGCTTAGAATCCAATACGGCCTTTACCGGTGGTTTTGAATACACCTATGTGGGCGTGAACGAAGGCATTACCGATCTGGGTTTCTTAGTGGAATACCTCTATGACAGCCGCGGAGAAGATGCCCCTGTCGCGGGTCAAAACGATGTGTTTGCAGGACTTCGTTGGGTGCTCAACGATCATGACGGCACAGAGTTCTTGCTAGGCGGGACAGTAGACTTAGATGATACTGATTCCATGACTGTGCGCTTAGAGTCGAGTGGTCGTTTCTCTAATGATTGGAGCTGGACAGTCACAGGCTGGATGTTCAATTCAGATCGTGTCACCGATCCGATTTACTCGTTAAAGCGTGATGACTTTATTGAAGCCGAAGTGAGTTGGTACTTCTAATTTAGTCGCGAGAAAGAGCAGAAACGAGATTCGAGTGAGAGCAAGAACACGCTAGGTTAACCTATGTCATTACTTGCCTAGGTTGGCTAGCGAGCTTAGCTTTTCTCGCATCTCGTAACTAGAAACTAAAGCAAACTCATCTGGCTCGAATTATCTTCTGGTAACAGCGGAGCCAATGGCGGCAGAGCCACTTGTTTGCTGAGCAAATCATAGAAGTGCGCGGCGAGTTCAGGTGCTTGATCATTATTCGCCGTATGAATCATCAAATACGGCGTTTTTCCTTCCTCAATCCATTGCGGGATCTTTTTCTGCCAGTTCGCAAAGAATGCATCGTTTCGCTCAAGTGTTGGGTCGCCAATGAACCTCACCATGGGGGTGTTGGCGGTGGAAATAGCATGAACCGGAACCTGAGGCTTCTTTTGTTGAGCATCAAGCAACGCGTCGGTGTCTGGCGGAACAGCAAAAACAGGACGGCTGTCCATAATGATGCGATCAGCCCCCCTTTCCAGCAACATACTGTTCAACGCCCGCTCTTCTTCACCTTTGGCGAAAAAGGCAGGATGACGCACTTCTACGCCGATGTTAAAAGACGCGGGCATACCGTTCAAAAACTTCTGTAAATCGGTCAAAGAGTCTGGGCCAAAGGCAGCAGGTAGCTGGATTTTCCACAGTCCAATGCGTGAATGCAGTGGTGCCATCAGAGAAATAAAATCAGACACCATCTCGTCAGAATGGCGCAGCATTAACTGATGCGTAACCGCTTGAGGAAGCTTGAAGGTAAATTCAAATGCATCCGTCGTTGCCGCTTTCCAGTTGGCAACCGTCGCGTGAGAAGGGCTGGCATAAAAGGTGGTATTGCCTTCTACCGTGTTAAACACTTCCGCATACCGCGCCAAACGCTCGCCACTTTTGGTGCCTGACGGGTAAAACTTACGTTGCCACGTATTGTGCGACCATTGCGTCAATCCAAGACGAAGTGGTGGCGTAGTAAGTTGGTGCAGCGGTGTAGTGAGCATCGTATCCCTTCGAATTTCTTTTTTCCTATTTTGGTCTTCTTGGCGTTCCGGGGTCAATCCTTGTTCGTTTTTTGCTCGATTGCGATCTTTTCTGGCTTTCATCTCGCTACGATTTCCCGCAAGGCCGATTTTTCCTTTATAATACTGCGTCATTTTGAGGTATTTTTACTTTGGCGTGAGTGAAGACTCAGGCGGAAGTTTGCAGAACAATCTGCACAACCATATTTGTAGCTTTGCGCTTACTAGCGCAATAGGACAGTCAGTAACAGATCGGGAAATTCATATGCGCACCCAATATTGTGGTCACCTGAACAAAGCCCTTGTAGGGCAAACTGTAGAACTTTGCGGCTGGGTAAACCGCCGTCGTGATTTGGGCGGTCTTATCTTCATTGATATGCGTGACCGTGAAGGTGTGGTTCAGGTGGTGGTTGATCCGGATATGAAAGACGTATTCGAGGTTGCTAACCAACTGCGTAACGAATTTTGTATCAAGATCACCGGTGAAGTACGTGCACGTCCTGATAGCCAAGTAAACAAAGACATGGCAACAGGCGAAGTAGAAGTGCTTGCAACAGGTTTGGAAATCATCAACCGCGCAGCGCCACTGCCATTGGACTTCAACCAGAACAACTCTGAAGAGCAACGTCTGAAGCACCGCTACCTTGACCTACGTCGCCCAGAAATGAGTGATCGCATCAAGCTGCGTGCAAAAGCATCAAGCTTTGTTCGTCGTTTCCTTGATGACAACGGCTTCCTAGACATCGAAACACCGGTACTGACAAAAGCAACGCCAGAAGGCGCGCGTGACTACTTGGTACCAAGCCGTGTTCACAAAGGTAGCTTCTACGCGTTGCCACAATCACCTCAGCTGTTCAAACAGCTTCTGATGATGTCTGGTTTTGACCGTTACTACCAAATTGTTAAGTGCTTCCGTGATGAAGACTTGCGTGCTGACCGTCAGCCTGAATTTACTCAAATCGATATCGAAACCTCTTTCATGACCGCTGAGCAAGTGCGCGAAGTGACTGAAAACATGGTTCGCGATATGTGGCAAGACTTGCTGAACGTCGATCTGGGTCAATTCCCAATCATGTCGTTCGAAGAAGCGATGCGTCGTTTCGGTTCAGACAAACCCGATCTACGTAACCCACTTGAGATGGTGGACGTTGCAGACATCCTGAAAGACGTTGAATTCAAAGTGTTCTCTGGCCCAGCAAACGATCCAAAAGGCCGTGTTGCGGTTATTCGTGTACCTGGTGGTGCTGAGCTTTCTCGTAAACAAATCGATGACTACACCAAGTTCGTTGGCATTTACGGCGCGAAAGGTTTGGCATGGATGAAGGTTAACGACCGTGCTGCAGGCATGGAAGGCGTTCAATCGCCAGTGGCTAAGTTCCTGAACGAAGAGGTTGTGAATGGCATTCTTGAGCGCACTGGCGCGGAATCTGGCGACATCATCCTGTTCGGTGCTGACAGCAAGAAAGTGGTAACAGAAGCGATGGGTGCACTGCGTCTGAAGCTAGGTACAGACATGGGTCTGACGGATAAAGCTGCGTGGGCACCACTTTGGGTTGTCGATTTCCCAATGTTCGAAGAAGACGAAGAAGGTAACCTGCACGCGATGCACCACCCATTCACGTCGCCATTGGGCATGACGGCTGAAGAGCTACGTGCAAACCCTGCATCTGCAATTTCTAACGCTTACGACATGGTACTAAACGGCTACGAAGTGGGCGGTGGTTCTGTGCGTATTCACAACTCAGACATGCAAACCGTGGTGTTTGATATCCTGGGTATTGAGTCAGACGAGCAGACAGAAAAATTCGGTTTCTTGCTAGAGGCATTGAAGTACGGCACGCCACCACATGCAGGTCTGGCATTCGGTCTTGACCGTCTTGTTATGCTGCTTTGTGGTACAGAGAACATTCGTGACGTTATCGCGTTCCCGAAAACCACCGCAGCGGCATGTTTGCTGACGGATGCGCCAAGCCTTGCTAATCCAGCAGCGCTAGAAGAACTCGCGATTGCGGTTACCGCAGCAGCGAAGAAGAACGAAGAAAACGACGCGTAAGTCGACCACCTCTTCTAACAATAAGGCCAGATTATCTGGCCTTATTTGTTTCTATAATGGGTGTCGTCTCAGACATTTGTGTTCTGTTTTGCTATAAATCCAAGAACTAACGTAACGACTTCAGTGGCGTGTAGGCCGCTGACAAAGGAGTGAGAAATGGCAGGTCACAGTAAATTCGCCAACATTAAACACCGCAAAGCTGCGCAAGATGCCAAGCGTGGCAAAATCTTTACCAAACTTATCCGTGAAATCACTGTTGCGTCCAAAGAGGGCGGTCCTGAACCAGAAAATAACCCACGCCTACGTGCTGCGATCGATAAAGCACTGTCGAACAACATGACGCGTGACACTGTTAACCGCGCTGTAACGCGTGGTGCGGGTGATGAAGGCGATGAGAACATGGAAACCGTCATTTATGAAGGTTACGGCCCTGCTGGTACTGCTGTGATGGTTGAATGCATGACTGACAACCGCAACCGCACTGTGTCTGGTGTGCGCCACGCGTTCTCTAAAGCAGGGGGCAACCTAGGGACGGATGGTAGCGTTAACTACTTGTTCGACAAGAAAGGTGTGATTTCTTACGCGTCAGGCCTGGACGAAGACGACGTGATGGAAGCGGCGCTAGAAGGCGGCGCTGATGACGTCGAGACGCATGAAGATGGTTCGATGGATGTCTACACCACACCCGCTGAATTTGGGGCCGTGAAAGATGCGCTGGACGCTGCAGGCTTTGAAGCGCAAAACGCAGAAGTGACCTTGGTGCCTTCCACAAAAGCGGAGCTTGATGAAACCACCGCACCGAAACTGCTTCGTCTTATCGATGCATTAGAAGATCTGGATGACGTGCAAGAGGTTTACCACAACGGTGATATCTCTGACGAAGTCGCAGCAACATTGGAATAAGTATTCGTGGCAATTATTCTCGGGATTGACCCGGGCTCGCGGATCACAGGCTACGGCGTGATCCGCCATCAAGGTAGACACCTTGAATACCTTGGCAGTGGTTGTATTCGTACAGACTCTGAAGATTTGGCTGGACGACTTGGTCAAATCTACGCAGGGGTGAGTGAGGTTATCACCCAATTTCAGCCAGACACATTTGCGATTGAGCAGGTGTTCATGGCGCGTAACGCCGACTCAGCGCTAAAGCTAGGGCAAGCTCGTGGCGCAGCCATGGTTGCAGCGGTCAACGCTAGCTTGCCCGTAAGCGAGTATGCGGCGCGTCTTATCAAGCAATCCGTGGTTGGTAATGGTGGCGCGGATAAGAAGCAAGTTCAGCACATGGTCGTGCACATGCTGAAATTGCCCTCTACACCACAAGCCGATGCTGCCGATGCCTTGGCTGTTGCGATTTGTCATGCCCATACCAACCACACGCTGGTGGCCATGGCGGGCAAAGCAACCAGCGCAAGGCGCGGGCGTTATCGCTAACGAATATCAATTCTTGTATCAAAAAAGCAGCTTAGGCTGCTTTTTTTACATCTATTCTTCTGTGACTTGGCGTGTCAGGCTTATCTCAGTCCTTAGGGTGCGTAAGGTATGAATCTCGGTTGAGCTGTAATGTTTTAGGTGAGTCGCAGGTCTAGTAATGGGACAAGATAAGAAACAAAGAAAGGCAAAGCGCGATTGCGTTCAACAATGCGTGACGAAGGGAAGCACATTTCTCACTTGGGGAAGTGGCGAAATATCTGTTCTTTCCTATCGTTAAAGTACATAATTTCAGGGTGTTATAAGGCGGAATAATAATGAAATATGTTAAATGGGGTTTGTGCATCTTCATCGCGTTTGTGTTTTTTCAATCGCTGTTTTTTAAGTTTACAGGTTCACCAGAAACCACATTTATCTTTGGAACCTTGGGCGAGTGGTCTGGGTTAGCTTGGTTTGGTCAGTATGGGGCCTACATGGTGGGTATTGCTGAGCTTATCGCATCAATTTTGCTGTTCACACGTTTACATGCGCTAGGTGCGTTGATGGCGGTCGGTACCATGACAGGCGCTATCTTCTTCCACCTTTTCACACCCATTGGCGTTGCGCAGCCTGCGTTTAATGAAGCGGGCGAAGTTGTCGGCAATGATGGCGGCATATTGTTTGTGATGGCGTGCTTGGTGTGGTTGTCAGCGGCTTTCTTGCTTTACCAATCACGCAACGGTGATCAAGAGCAAGTGGATTGAGTGAAGGCAAGCGCTGTAACAACATCGCGTTTTCAGTGATGTTGATAGCGTAGTTTTTCATAATAATCGGTTTTTAATAGTAAAAATGTTTCACTTGTCCCTTTGATGTTTGTTTAGCTGCAGACACTTAGGGACAAGAAAATGCTCAAATTGATTACTTATCTATTCGCACTCTTCCTTCTCTTCGTTTCCTCACACTCTGTTCATGCATCTGATGATGTGATGAATTACGACGGCGAATACAAGAATATAAAAGTGGGTCAATCGACACTGCAATCGTTAAAGCACCATCACGGTAAAGCGGCTCGGGTTGTTGAATTCGATGGCTTTACGAAATACCGCTACAAAAAATTCGACGCCACGATTAATCATTCAGATGGCAAAGTTAGATCCATCATCATTTTTGATCGTAGATATAAAGACGCGAATTACCTGTCTATCGAAGAGAGTAGAAACAAAGTCGAGCGTACTCTTAGAACCAGTAAATCGAAGAAGTATTTAGTGGATAAAGAAAACGGTATCGTTTATTGGTTCTCGAACGACAAAGTGTCGAAGATCGTTCTCGCTCATCAATTGCGCCGTTAAGTGACGTTATGCATTCTTGAGACAACACTAGATTAGGGGCTCAACGTTGGACGTGTTCGGCGCACATCTTCAGGTTTCTTGGGTATATTCAGGGAGTTTGGGTATAGTAAGTCAATCATTCGTATAAAGGACTCGCCGTGCCAACGTCCAATTCATCTTCCCCTCAAAGTACGCGTTCTGTTTTGACATGGATTGCGAGCTTTCTTGCTCCGTACCGTCCGCGTGTGATTGGCGCGATCATCTTCCTCATGCTCGGCTCGCTCAGTTGGCTGGCTTTAGGCCAGGGCGTCAAACTCATCGTTGATGATGGGTTCCTGACGGGCAACGCGTCGCGCCTTGATCAGATGATGCTGGTGATCCTCGCGATTACCTTTGTTAGCGGTATTGCGACCTTCTTCCGTTTTTACCTCATGAGTTGGTTGGGCGAACGTGTTAGTGCCGATATTCGCATTAAGGTTTACGAGCAGCTCCTGCATTTATCACCGACCTTTTACGCCAAAGAACGCACGGGTGAGGTGATCAGTCGCTTTACGGCGGATACGACGTTGTTGCAAACCGTGGTGGGTTCGAGCTTGTCGATGGCACTGCGATCAGCCGTGTCGGTGACGGGGGGCTTGATCATGATGGCAGTGACCAGCCTGACGCTGACGGGATTGGTGCTGTTGGCTGTGCCTGTCGTACTGGTGCCCATTGGTGTGTTAGGGCGTAAAGTTCGCCAGTTAGCCAGAGTGAGCCAAGACAAAGTGGCGGATCTTGGTTCGCACGTTGATGAAACCCTGCATGAAATACGCACGGTTCAATCTTATGGTCATGAAGAAGCCGACTCGGTGCACTTTTCTTCTCGGGTTGAAGCGGTAATGAGCGCAGCGAGACTGCGTATTCGTTACCGTGCTTCGCTAATGGCCTCTGTGGTATTGCTCAGTATTGTTGCGATCATTCTCGTGACTTGGGTGGGGGCATTGAGCGTGCTGGATGGCTCGCTAACGGCGGGTCAGCTATCGGCCTTTATGTTTTACGCCTTGCTGGTCGCAGGGGGCGTTGCCACCATCAGTGAAGTGATTGGCGACATTCAACGCGCAGCCGGTGCGACAGAACGTTTGATTGAGCTGTCCCGCATGCAATCGGATATCCAAGACCCAGAATTGCCTGTTGATTTCCCTGCGCATGCAAAAGGAAACGTGACGTTTTCTGATGTTTCCTTTAACTACCCGGGTGATGAAAATCTTCCTGTTTTTTCTTCATTGTCGTTCGATATCAAGGCGGGAGAGCGCGTGGCCTTGGTCGGGCCTAGTGGGGCAGGGAAAAGCTCGGTGTTTACTTTGCTTCAGCGTTTTTTCGATATTCAACAAGGCCAAACCTTGTTAGACGGCGTGCCGCTAAAAGATATCTCGTTGAAAACGCTCCGCGATCAGTTTGCCTTGGTGCCTCAAGAGTCAGTGATTTTTGCCACCAACGTCTTAGAAAACGTGCGCTATGGTGCACCTGATGCGAGTGAAGAAAAAGTGATTGAAGCGTGTAAAGCGGCACGTGCTCATGAATTTATTGAAGCCTTACCACACGGCTACCATACAGAGTTGGGAGAGCGTGGTGTGCGTTTGTCTGGCGGGCAGAAACAGCGCATTTCTATCGCACGCGCCATTTTGGCAGATCGTCCGATTCTGCTGCTGGATGAAGCAACCAGCGCATTGGATGCCGTGAGTGAGCATCAAGTAAAACAAGCGCTGGATACCTTGATGGAAGGGAAAACCTCGTTAGTGATTGCTCACCGACTTGCAACAGTCGTGAATGCTGATCGAATTTTGGTGCTGGATGATGGCCAATTAGTGGCAAGTGGTTCTCATCAAGAATTAATGGAAACGAGTGCCTTGTATCGAGAGTTCGCTTCGTTGCAACTTGTTGCCTCCGAAGGTGGATTGGCAAAATAGTGTGGTGATTGCAGCTGTGCGCATTGCGAGTGAGGAAAATGTATATTTTCGAGGATGTTCTCGTCGCGAGATATGCATTCAAGTGCGTTTTGGTGACTTTGTTGTACCGTGTTGAGTCTGATGGTGTAGCGAAGGGCGGGTAGCGTTGGAGTATTCCAAGGTTGTTTGAAGAAAAGCTGTCCACAAAACGTATAGAAAAATCACAAGGAAAGTAACATGAAGAAAATGTTCGCGATGTTAGCGGTCGTATTTTTTGTCGCAGGTTGTTCGCCAGAAGTTGGCAGTGATGATTGGTGCAAAGAACTAAAAGAAAAGCCAAAGGGTGATTGGTCAACCAACGAAGCAACAGATTTCGCTAAGCACTGTGTGTTCTAAGCGTCATGTTTTCAGCATTTAAAAAGGTAGGGTTTGCGCCCTACCTTTTTTCTTTTCTGGTTGTCTGAAAAATCGAAATCAGATTACAGAGAAACCGCCGTGTCTAGCGCCAAATCAATCATGTCGTTTAGCGTTGTCACGCGATCTTCCGCACTTAACCCTTCGTGACGAATAATGTGGTCTGTCACCGTACAGATCGCCAGTGCGCGAACACCGAATTCAGCCGCCAAGCTATACAAAGCGCTCACTTCCATTTCCACGCCATATACGCCGTATTTCGCAAGCAGAGGATAGAAATCTTCATCAGGGCGGTAGAACATATCTGAAGAGAAAACGTTACCGACTTTGGTAGACAGCTGTTTTTCTTTTGCTAAATCAATAGCTGTGCGCAGCATGTCGAAGTTAGCCAGCGCTGCGAAGTCATGGTCGCGTAGGCGTGTACGGTTCATTTTAGAATCGGTCGATGCACCCATGGCGATCACCAGGTCCATTAACTGAACGTCGTCATGGATCGCACCACAGCTACCAATACGGATAAGGTTCTTCACGCCGTAATGGTTGATCAACTCATGGATATAGATAGACGCAGATGGTGCGCCCATGCCATGGCCCATGACAGACAGTTTTTTGCCTTTGTAAAAGCCGGTAAAACCTAGCATGCCGCGAACATCTGTTACTTGAACAGCATCTTGAAGGAAGTTCTCAGCAATGTATTTCGCACGTTGCGGATCGCCCGGCATTAGGATGGTTTCTGCAAAATCGCCTGGGTTGGCATTGATGTGTGGTGTTGCCATTTTAACTCCTAAAAGATAATGTTGTGCCACGCTCACTCTAGGGGGTAGAGCGCCACATAAAAAGGACACTTGTCCGTATCCAAACCTATCCATGCCACAAAATGGAGCTTTGCCTTAGAGACTCACGGAAAAGAGTCATTCATGGTCAATGATGAATCTTTTACCTTATGTCTTTGCCGGCTCAATCTTCGCTTTATCACACCCTTTTGGCATTGCCTTGTTGTCGACCTTTTAGGTTTCATGTTGGCGAAACTTTTCTCACTCAAGGGGAAACGAGCCATTCGCTGTATTTGGTGAATGACTGTGATTTCTCGGTGTCGTATCTCACCCCGACAGGGAAGCGCTATATCGTCAGTTCACAGAAGGGATTTACTGGCGTTTTGGGGGAAATGGAAGTGTGTCGACCTGAAGGACGTTACGTCTTTTCGGTGACCGCGTTATCGTCTGGCAGTGGTTTTCAGATCAGTCGCCAAAAACTGATTGAAGGGTTGGCGGCAGACCCCAACTTGGCGTTGACTTTTATTCAGTTGGTCTCGGCGCGGTATGAAGAGTCCATTGGTCATACGTTGAACAATCTGCTGTATAGCCTGCGTTTTAATATCATTCGTCATTTGCTGAAAAAATCAGAATCAGCGAAAGGGGATTGGTTCAAGTTTAAAACCGACCAGCATGCGGGTGAGCTGGGGTCGACACCTCGGGCGTTTCGCCGCGTCATGAAAGACTTGGTGGACGAAGGCGTCATCGACAAAAAGCGTACCTCTTATCGAGTGGCAATGCCCGACGCGCTAACGGCAGAGCTTGAGGCTGTGAATTAGCAAACGTTTACGTAATTAATGACAACCCTCTCAGTTTCTCACTTATCTTCGCGGTTTCTGGCGAAGCAATAGCCAAAAAGGACAAGTGTCCTTCTTTTCAATCTGCGCCAGCGTTACAAACCCGCTGGCTGCAGCACACCTTTTGTGTTCTGCCTTTTTCGCTTCCTGTCCGCACTTTAGAGAGAACGCAGTTTATGAGCATTTTGATGAGTCTCATTGGTATGGCATCCCTGATCGGTATTGCCATTTTGCTTTCCAACAATCGCAAGAGAATTAATGTTCGTACCGTTGCTGGTGCGTTAGCCATTCAAGTCGCCTTTGGTGCCTTTGTGATGTATGTGCCGTTTGGACAGGCCATGTTGCAAGGCATCGCAAATGGCGTAGGCAGTGTTATCAATTACGCGAATGACGGTCTGAGCTTTACCTTCGGTGAGTTGGCTAACTACAAAGTGGGCTTTGTTTTTGTCATCAATGTGCTTTGCGTGGTTATCTTTATTTCTGCGCTGATCTCTGTGTTGTACTACCTCAAAATCATGCAGAAAGTGATTGCGATTATCGGTGGTGCGCTACAAAAAGTGCTGGGCACGAGTCATGCTGAATCCATGTCAGCAACGCTTACATCTTTGTCGGGCCAATCGAAGCACCCTCGCTGGTTCGTCCGTTTGTACCAAGCATGACGCGCTCTGAATTGTTCGCGGTGATGGCCGGTGGCCTTGCATCGGTCGCAGGCGGCACCATGGTGGGCTACATTAATCTCGGTATTGATGTGAAATACATTCTGACGGCATGTTTTATGACAGCACCTGCAGGTTTGTTGTTTGCCAAACTCATGTACCCAGAAACGGATACGCCGAAGAAGAACCTCGATAAGATCATTGAGAAAAGTGATGACCAACCTGATTCATTACTTGATGCGATCACGCAAGGATCGATGATTGGCCTTCAACAAGTGGCGTGTGTGACAGCGTTATTGATTTCCTTTGTTGCACTGACGGCATTGCTAAACGGCATCATCGGTAGCCTTGCTGCACTGGTGGGCTTTGAAGGTGTGACGGTGCAATTGTTGGTGGGTTACTTGTTGTCACCGCTAGCATTCTTATTGGGTGTGCCATGGGATGAGGCAGTAACAGCGGCTTCGTTGATTGGTCAGAAGATCGTGATTAACGAATTCGTGGCTTATGTGAGCTTCCTTGATGTGGCTGACCAGCTGTCTGATAAAACCCAAGCCATCATTATTTTCGCATTGTGCGGTTTTGCGAACATCGGTTCATTGGCCATGGTGATTGGCGGACTCAGCGCCATGTGCCCTGATCGCCGCAAAGAGCTGAGCAAGATTGGTGGTCGAGCGCTTATCGCCGCGATTTTGGCGAACTTAATGAGCGGTACCGTGGCTGGTTTGTTGGTGTCCATCGGCGGATATCTCTAACGCTACTTGTTCTCTAACCGCGAGAATAAACAAAGCGAGCATTGCTCGCTTTTTTGCGTTTAGGGAGAGAGAAAAGAATATACCTTCCGATGCTTATGACCTGTTTGATGAAAATAACAACACTAAATGTGAAGTGAGGTGATCGTGATTGCGGTTAGCCGCGTTAAAACCTAGAACCGTGTCACCCCATGACGCAGATTTAGGAGGCGAGAATGTCAGAACTCGCGATCGACCTTGCTCGGATACAATTCGCGTTCACTGTGTCCTTTCACATCATCTTCCCTGCCTTTTCTATAGGGCTTGCCAGTTACATTACTGTGCTCGAAGCGCTGCACCTGAAAACGCGCGATCACCAATATCTCGAACTCTCAAAATATTGGACCAAGATTTTCGCGGTGACTTTCGGTATGGGCGTGGTCAGTGGCATTGTCATGAGCTATCAATTTGGCACCAACTGGGGCGTATTCTCTGACAAAACCGGCCCTGTACTCGGCCCCTTGATGGGGTATGAAGTGCTGACGGCATTCTTCTTGGAAGCGGGCTTTCTCGGCATCATGCTGTTCGGTCGAAACCGAGTGGGGGAAAAGTTGCACTTTCTCGCAACCGCGACTGTGGCGTTCGGCACCTTGCTCTCAGCAACGTGGATTTTGGCGGTAAACAGTTGGATGCAAACGCCGGCGGGCTTTGCGTACAACGAATTGGGTCAATTCGTTGTCACCTCTTGGTTTGAAGTGATATTCAACCCTTCTTTCCCATACCGCTTGGTTCACATGGTCATTGCGGCATATTTGACGACGGCGTTCGTGGTCGCGGGCGTGGGAGCATGGCACCTACTGAGAGCGCCGCACAATCAGCTTGCCCGAATCAGCTTTTCAATGGGGATGTGGATGGCGATTTTGGTCACACCAATCCAAATCGTTGCAGGCGACCTTCACGGCCTTAATACCCTTGAGCATCAACCCATGAAGGTGGCGGCGATGGAAGGGCATTTCGAAACGCAAAAAGGTGCGCCGCTGATCCTGTTTGGCATCCCTAATGAAGAAACAGAAACTATCGACTATAAAGTCGCTATTCCTTACCTCGGCAGCCTTATCCTGACACACAAGATCGACGGCGAAATAAAAGGGCTTGATGCAGTGCCCAAAGAGGAGAGGCCGCCCGTGGCCATCGTTTTTTGGAGCTTTCGTATCATGGTGGCAATTGGCTTTCTCATGTTGGCTATTGGTTTGATTTCGGTGTGGCTACGACGTAAGAAAACCCTCTACGAAACGCCTTGGTTTTTGAAGCTCTGTGTGTGGTGCGCGCCGTGTGGGTTTGTAGCGATATTGTCAGGCTGGATCACTACGGAAGTAGGGCGTCAGCCTTATACCGTCTATGGGTTACTGACGACGGCAGAATCTGTTTCGCCGATTGATGCCAGCGCCGTTGGCGCTTCTTTGGCCGTGTTTGTGGTGGTGTATTTTGCGATATTTGGCGCGGGTATCTATTACCTGCTCAAGCTCATGCGCAAATCTCCGAGCAAATATGAACAAGATATGGACGTACGCGTGATAACAAGGCTGTCGCACGGTCAGTTAGGCAAGGACAAAGATGGAAATCCTATCGTTGCTTCACTGGGGCCAGAGGATCCTCAATCAGGGGAGGAGAGATAATGGACTACGCATTGCTATGGGCTGGCATTATCGCCATTGCTGTTCTCCTCTACGTCATCTTGGATGGATTCGATTTGGGGGTGGGCATCTTGTTTCCCTCGTTGAACGATGCAGAAAAAGATGCCGCCATGAATTCCATCGCACCCATCTGGGATGGCAATGAAACCTGGTTAGTATTGGGAGGCGGCGGCCTGTTTGCCGTGTTTCCCCTCGCTTACTCCGTCATCATGCCCGCCGTGTATGCGCCCATCATTGCCATGTTGATTGGGCTCATTTTCCGCGGCGTCGCGTTTGAATATCGCTATCGCACCAAAGCTGGACGCTACTTGTGGGATTGGTCGTTTTTTGGTGGCTCATTCTTGGCGACCTTCTCTCAAGGGATGATACTCGGCGCGCTGTTGCAGGGCATCAGTGTCGAGGGAAGGCAATACGCAGGCGGTTGGTTTGATTGGCTCACGCCATTCACCGTGTTTTGCGGTATCGCCGTGACGTTTGGTTATACCTTGCTGGGCGGGTGTTGGTTGCTCATTAAAACCTCGGGGTCAATCGAACAGAAACTCTACACGCGGTGTAAACAACTGACCTTGGCATTTCTGGGTTCGGTCGGGTTGGTCAGTCTCTGGCTCCCGTTTATCTCTCAGGAGATCGCAGCCCGATGGTTTACTTTCCCCAACGCAGCGGTGTTCTTTCTTATTCCCATCATTTCAGCGTTTGCCGCGTTCAAGCTGTGGCGCTCGCTGCATAGCGAAAAACCACTCAGCGCCTACTGTTGGACGCTTGTGATTTACCTCATGGCATTCGCAGGTTTTGCCATCAGTATCTTCCCGTATATGGTGCCAAGGGCCTTTACGTTATGGGAGGCGGCGGCACCCGAAAATAGCCTCAAGTTCTTGTTTGCAGGCGCGGCGTTTTTGCTGCCCATCATCATGATATACACCGCGTATTCGTACTGGGTGTTCCGTGGGAAAGTGAAAGCAGACGAGGGATACCATGAGTAAACAAACAACCTCTTTGCTTTGGTTTATCGGCTTATGGCTGGTGGGGGTCGCCAGTGTTTCTCTGCTGGCTTACTTCATTAAGTGGACAATGCGACTGGTGAATTTGGCTTGATCGCGCTGGCATTTCTGTTGGCGCTTAGGGATTAAAACTGGATATCTATCCAGTTGTTTATTATCCTAACGGCAATTAACACCAAAAATACGAGTCCACACTGTGATTGGTCGATTACGCGGAATCCTGCTTGAAAAACAACCCCCTGAAATCCTTTTAGAAGTAAACGGCATTGGCTATGAAGTCAGCATGCCGATGAGTTGCTTTTATGAACTTCCAGACGCAGGGGAAGAAGCCATTGTTTATACCCATTTCGTGGTGCGCGAAGATGCGCAACTGCTCTATGGTTTTAATACAACGGTTGAACGTGCGTTGTTCCGCGAAGTGATTAAAGCAAACGGTGTTGGGCCTAAATTGGGTCTCGCCATTTTGTCTGGTATGACAGCGACCCAGTTCGTTGACAGTGTTGAGCGTGAAGACGTGTCGACCTTGGTGAAAATCCCCGGTGTGGGTAAGAAAACGGCAGAGCGCTTGGTGATTGAAATGCGTGACCGTTTGAAGAACTGGCATGCCTTTGATTTGCTCACCCCACATGCGGATGCAGCCGCGCGTCGTGACAGCAGCACAAGTACCGTGGTAGCAGCGTCAACAAATCCGAAAGATGAAGCCATGAGTGCATTGATTGCGCTTGGATACAAGGCTGCTCAGGCCGAGAAAGTCGTGAAGCAAGTCGCTCACGATGGCATGACCAGCGAAGCCATCATCCGCGACGCACTGCGTTCGATGGTGTAATGGAGCCGATGAGATGATTGAAACCGATCGCCTAGTAGGCTCAGTACCGCCAATGAAAGAAGATGAGATCATTGACCGTGCTATCCGACCTAAGATGTTGGAAGACTACAAAGGTCAGGATCATGTGCGCAGTCAGATGGAAATCTTCATTCATGCGGCGAGAAAGCGTGAAGAAGCCCTCGACCATCTATTGATTTTTGGCCCGCCAGGCCTGGGTAAAACCACCTTAGCGAACATTGTTGCCAATGAGATGGACGTGAACATCCGCACCACGTCTGGCCCAGTGCTTGAAAAAGCAGGGGATTTGGCGGCATTGCTGACAAACCTTGAACCTCACGATGTTCTGTTTATTGATGAAATTCACCGCCTTAGCCCTGTGGTTGAAGAGGTGCTGTATCCAGCGATGGAAGACTACCAGCTGGATATTATGATTGGTGAAGGGCCAGCAGCGCGCTCTATCAAGATTGATTTGCCGCCATTTACGCTGGTTGGCGCAACCACCCGAGCGGGATCATTGACGTCACCCTTGCGAGATCGCTTTGGTATCACGCAGCGTCTTGAGTATTACAACGTTGCCGATCTGAAAGGCATTGTTCAACGCAGTGCTAACTGTTTGAACTTGGTTATCGACGAAGAAGGCGCCTACGAGATTGCAAAACGTGCACGTGGTACACCTCGTATCGCAAACCGCCTTCTGCGTCGTGTACGTGATTACGCCGAGGTAAAAGCCGATGGCAACATTAACGCCGAAATCGCGTCGAAAGCGTTAGACATGTTGGACGTAGATAATTGTGGCTTTGACTATATGGATAGAAAGCTACTGAAGTCGATCATCGAAAAATTCGACGGCGGCCCTGTGGGTTTAGATAACCTTGCAGCCGCGATTGGTGAAGCCAAAGACACCATTGAAGATGTGTTAGAGCCTTACCTGATTCAACAAGGCTACCTGCAGCGCACCCCGCGAGGGCGTATTGCCAGCCAACGCGCCTATTTACACTTCGGGTTTGATTTGCCTGAGTAGGTTGCGCAACCAAAAATGATAGTCAGAAGCCAGCAACCGCTGGCTTTTCTGTCTCTGTCGTTTAGCCTTTTCTGCGCTTCCTGGCTTCTTCCTGCTTTTATCTCGCCAACGACAGGTGTTTAGCAACCTGTGACACGTATATTCCCCATTAACCTCAATTCAACAACTATTTTTGTGTCTATTCGCCCTTTCTTGGGTATGCATACCATCAATGAGCGTGATCATTTGCCAAAAAAATCACGCCAAAATTGATTGATGTCTAACAATCGCAAAATTTCGACGGTGACAATTGATTAATTTGACAGCAATCAATGTACACATGCGCCAAATACTTTGAAGCGGTCGCCCAGAATGTTTAATATTAGGGTTGGCTATATTAGGACTTACTTAACAAAATCCTAACTAGTTGGGCACAAAAGTGCAACATAAAAAGGGAGGTCTGTTTACACGGATCCCGTAAGGAAGCTTAGTTAGGCGCGGCCAGTCAGCCCCGCATGTGTTTAAGCATTTACTTATCGATGCGAAAGTATCGCGCGCCAGCTAGCCTGGCGAGGAAGGAGTTAACATGTTAACTGATATTGTGGATCTGTCGCGGTTCCAATTTGCTCTCACCGCGATGTATCACTTCTTATTTGTCCCACTGACTTTAGGTATGGCATTCCTGCTTGCCATCATGGAGTCGCTCTATGTCATGACTGACAAGCAAATCTACAAGGACATGACAAAGTTCTGGGGTAAGCTTTTCGGCATTAACTTCGCGCTAGGCGTTGCAACTGGACTAACGATGGAGTTCCAGTTTGGTACTAACTGGGCATACTACTCTCACTATGTCGGCGACATCTTTGGTGCCCCGCTCGCGATTGAAGCCTTAATGGCTTTCTTCCTTGAATCGACACTAGTGGGTATGTTCTTCTTCGGCTGGGATCGCCTCTCAAAACGTCAACACCTTACCGTAACCTGGTTAACTGCTATCGGCTCAAACTTCTCAGCGCTTTGGATTCTTGTCGCGAATGGCTGGATGCAAAACCCAGTGGGTGCGGAGTTCAACTTCGAAAGCATGCGAATGGAAATGGTGAGCTTTGCTGAAGTTGTACTTAACCCGGTCGCTCAGGTGAAATTCGTTCATACCGTGGC
>JBELME010000061.1:0-17850 GCA_042096095.1 Enterovibrio sp. | reverse complement strand
GAATGCGTGATTGATGCTATCAGCGACTATTTGCGTACGGGTAACTCAAACCTTGGCGGGAAATTTACCGTTAGCCGTGAAACCGTGGATGTGGTGGCAAAGGCGCGCGAATACGCAGCGACTTTGGTGGGCGCAGCATCGCCAGACACTGTATTCTTCGGTGCGAACATGACCTCGGTAACGTTCAGTTTCAGCCGTGCATTAAGCCAAGAATGGCAAGCGGGTGACGATGTGATCGTCACTGCGGTAGATCATGGTGCGAACCGATCAAGCTGGATCATGGCGGCGAATGACAGAGGCGTAAATGTCCACCACTTGCCGATTAAGGATCGCACTGGCGCGTTAGATCTTGACGCGTTGGATGCGCTGCTGAATGAAAAGACACGTTTGGTGGCATTAACCGCGGCCAGCAATATCACAGGCACGATCACGGACTTAAAGGCGGCGATTGAAAAGTGCCACCGTGTGGGTGCGAAAGTGTTCGTGGATGCCGTGCATTTACTGCCACACCAGTTGGTGGATGTGGTGGCGTTGGACGTGGATTTTCTTGCGGGTTCTGCGTACAAATTTTATGGGCCGCACCTTGGTTTCCTGTATGGAAAGCATGAATGGATGTCGAGTGTTGCACCTTACAAAGTTGAACCTGCACCGAGCACACCTCCAAACTGTTGGGAAACGGGTACGCTTAACTTTGAAGCCTTGAGTGGGTTCATTGCTGCGGTTGAGTATATTGCGTCCCTTGGCGACGGAGAGACGTTACGTGAGAAGCTGGAAACGGCATACAAGGAAATTTCCGCGTATGAGTCGGCGCTTGCCCGTTACTTCCTAGAGCAGTTGGATTCCCTGGATGGTGTCACCTTGTATGGTCATGACGGCGTTGAAGGCCGCACCGCGACGTTTGCATTACGCTTTGGTGAAATTGACCCTGCAGACGTGGCTGAGGCGTTGGGCAAGCAGCATATTTACGTGTGGAGCGGACATTTGTATGCAGACAAGCTGACGGACGCATTCGGTGTGACCGAGAAGGGCGGAATTTTACGGGCGGGTGTGATGCACTACAACACGCACCAAGAAATTGATCGCTTTTTTGATGCATTAAAAGCGGTGCTCAAGCGTTAAGTTTACGCCGTTGACCAGATACAAAAAGGCCGATGCAGTGTGTAAACTGCGTCGGCTTTTTCTTCATTATGCGCTTTCTCAGCTTTCTTCGCTTACTAGGGCATAGCTGATGACGTAAAACACATCGTCATTAGGGTAGATTTTGCGGATAAGCGGCTTTAGCTCATCAAGTGGCAAAAACTCTTGCGCGGCGTGCTCTTCACCGATGTCATCAAACGTGATTTCAGTGACGGATTCAATGTCGATCTTACAGACATATTCATCCGTTTCTAACGTATGGACATCCACACGCGTGCCCGGCACATAGTGACTTTCCGATTTGTCACGGATGGTGATGGTTTTCTTTCCGCTTACGATCAGCGGCGTTAGCCAGCCAAAAAAGGTAATTTTCGTTGGTGCTTGATTCATAAGTCGAGCCTGTATTTGCCAAATTCAATGGGGCGCATTAAATCATATTGCATAGTAAAGTGCGCCAACAAATTTCACCTTCTTGTCTACTGCCAAAAACAGGCAAAGGAACAGGATTTTATAGATGGGAAGTGGGTGGCAAATTGGCGAGAGAAACGTTTGGAATTTGCACCGTTGAAAAAAGAAATCATCGCCGAGCATGGAAACAGTGTGGGGAAACGCCCGTTGCTTTGTTAGAATGCCGCCCCTTGTTTGGGCACAACCCGCTATAGAAGAGAAGAACACGTTGAAAGAATCGACCGTCATTATTGGATTAAGTAACCCTAAAAGCCCAGAAAACGTGGGCGCTGTGATGCGCGCTGCTGGCTGCTACCAAGCGGATGAAGTGCGATACACGGGACAACGTTATGACAGGGCGGTCAAATTCTATACCGACACGAAAAGTGCCGCTGACACCATTCCATTGACGGCGGTGGAATCGTTTCTGGATGATTTACCTGCAGACATGAAAATTGTTTGTGTCGAATTGGCACTCGGCGCACAGCCGCTGCCACATTTTGTTCACCCAGAAAAAGCGATTTACATTTTCGGGCCTGAAGACGGTTCTATTGCGCAGAACGTGGCAGACAGAGCAGATCATGTTGTCTATGTGCCGACGGTAGGCTGCATGAACCTTGCCGCATCGGTGAATGTGCTTCTTTATGACCGTTTGGCAAAAGCGGAGAACATTGAGCTTGGCGATGAGTTAATTCTTTCGAGCCGTGATAACCGCAATACGCTGAGCGTAAAAAAGCCGTAACGCCGAGCCATTGCCACTGTGACCGCCGACGCAATGACAGGGAGTCTGCAAGGTATGATCAAGCACGTTTCTATCCGTTCATACACTCGCGAAGCACATGGCCATGCACACAGCTACCATCAGTTGGTGTTGCCGCTGCATGGCTCTATCGACATTCGTGTTGGTGAGTATGCGGGGTTCGTCAGCGCTGGCGATTGTGTGATTGTTCGCGCTGAATATCACCACGAGTTCAAAGCAAATGAAGCTGCGCGTTTTATTATCGTGGATCTCGATACTCTGCCAACCAACCTCGATAATGCTGAACTTGCCAAGTTTGCCATTAGCCCTGCCTTGTTTGCCTTCCTTCAATTTCTTGAAAAGCAACTCGCGTTCGAAGTGAGCGCGACATTGGAAAGCCATTGTTTTATGCTGCTTGAGCAGTTGCTATCTACTCAGCAATGCGCATTGAAAATGGATCATCGCATCGAGCGTGCCATCGCACTGATCCAACAAGATCTCAGCCAATCTCATTCTTTGGAGAAGCTTGCTAAGAATGCCTACCTCAGCGTGACGCAATTTAAGAAGGTGTTTAAGCAAAGCACAGGCACGACGACGCAAAAGTACTTGTTAACGTTGAGGATGGAAAAAGCCAAAGCGTTACTCAGCCACACCGATTTGCCCGTGCGCCTTGTCGCGCTCGATGTTGGCTATCATGATCTCTCTGCGTTCAGTCGTCGTTTCTCGGCGTATTTCGGCCAATCTCCAAGTGCATGGATGAAGCGTCGCGTTTCGTAAGGTGCCACATCCGGTTCAATCCTCTTTCTTGATATATATCCAAACGACCTGAAGATGCTCGCATTCAGAGGTCATCAATGCGTTCAATTCGAGACAAATTTCACGAGGAATAGTGGTTCTATTTCCGTTGAATTTAACGAAGAAGTGGGCGCATTGAGGCCCTCCCTTCGGGCGAGTTGACTGACGCCGCGCTCTTTGTTGTTCCTTTTTGATGGAGATGACTACACCTACAAAGGAACGTCGCGATCACAACGCCAGTCAATCTCGCTGAATCCTGCATCTTCAGGTTGTTTGGGTATAATGATAATCCGCAATAACAACGTGAGGTAACAACGAGCATGCGTAAAACAGACAAGAAAATGGACAATGAACTGCGCATCGCGCTCACGAACGTGTGTGAAATGGCGCTGACAGACATTGACGGGTTTCAATGGCTCACGCATACCGTTAACTATTCGTCTTTCCCACAGAGCTTAAAAATTACCTGTGTGTTTGATACCAATGCGCAACTGGCGGCGTTTTCTGAGAGTAACGAGCAGGACAAACTTGTGTCGCTGATTCAAAAGACACTGAACAACCTCGGGATTCCGGTTAAAAACGTTACACGTCACGTCTTTTTCGATTCGGAAGAAAGCTGCACGAACGTCCATGATGGAAACTGGGCGAAGCGTTTGGGGTAACCTCTGCCGTTAACCACGCCACCGACCCTTTGTTTGCGTATGCATTGCGTTCAAACCCGCTTTCTATCTTTTCAGCCAAATAGAGCGTCCATTCAGCACAATGATTCTTGCTATTCGCTGTTACGCTTTTCCTATCGATTCGGCCATTAATGGCAAACAAAGGAAAGGATCAACAGCATGGCTTCAGCAATGGGTATCAGCGCAATCCTTCTTTGGGGAGTACTTGCGCTATTAGGCACGATGACGTCGAGTATTCCGGCGTTTCAGCTTCTCGCTTTGTGTTTTTCTCTCTCAGCATCCTTAATGGTGGCGAAACGCGTTGTGATGAAACAACCCCTGTTGACCTTGCCCACTCTCACTGCGTGCCAGTGGCTTTTCGGCATAGCAGGGTTGTTCGGCTTCCATTTCTGTTACTTCATGGCGATCAAGTTTGCTCCCGCCATTGAAGTCAGCTTGATTGTGTATTTATGGCCGTTGTTATTAACCGTGTTTGTCGTGTCGAGAAATCAGCTGGTGCAAGCGCTGTTGGGCGGGACGCTGGGCTTTGTGGGCATTGCATTTATCATTGTGGGAGACGGTGAGTTGGCGCTGAACGGCAGTTATATGAAGGGCTATGCCTTGTCAATGTGTTGTGCGCTCATTTGGTCTTCTTTCTCGTGGTATTTATCGACGTCTAACAATGACGTTGATGATATTGGTTGGCTGTCTGCGGCGGTTGCTCTGCTTTCATTCGCGGCACACTTCTCGTTAGAGCAAGGTCATTGGGGTTTCTCATGGCGTGAAGTGGTGGGTGTGGTTTTATTGGGCTTGGGGCCGGTTGGTGGCGCATTTTACTTATGGGACGTGGGAATGAAGCGAGGCAATCGTCAATTGTTGGCGTCTCTGAGCTTTAGCACGCCGCTGTTATCGTCTTTTGCATTGTCTCTTGCAGGGCTGGTGGATTGGTCTCTGAATTTGGTGGTGGCGGTGGTCTTAGTGACGCTGGGCGCGATCGTGTCGAATTACAAAAGCAAATCAGAGCGCGCAGATGCGGTGGAAGCGCTGAGCCAGTGAAAGCCTGCTGCGCGTTGAGAACTGAGAACTGAGAGGCGAGATGGCAAAGAGGCGAGCATAGGCTCGCCTCTTTTGTGTTAGGCGATCACGGCGGAAGGGTATTCAACCATTGGCCAAGCAGTGCCCGGATGAAACTGGGAAGACAAGAGGTCAATGCCTGTAAGGCTGCACAGAAGAATACCGTTAAGTACGGTGCAACCCTTTTCGGATTTGTCGCCATTCATGTCCCAAACTCGGTTTTGTCCCGCAGCTTGCCATCCACCCGTTTCGCCAACAAAGTTGGAAAGCAAAACAGGGAAGTGGTGCGTTCGGGCAATATCCGCAAGCAACTGGCTGTCATGTTCGGAGCCACTATGGGAAATGAGTGCAGAGACAAGGTAAATATCGGCACCATTTTCTTGCGCATCTTTTGCGTGTTGCGGTTCATTGAAGTCTGCACAAATCGCCAGCGCAAGTTTGTTGCCTTTGACGGATAACATCACGTTGTCATGTCCTGGGGAACAAAACGCGGTTTCTCCTTCGTGAAGGTACTGCTTTTTATAGAAACTCACCGTTCGCGAAGGCTGACATATTGCGGCAGCGATATAGGGCTTACCTTGGGCGTCATCTGTGCTGCTTTCGTTTTTTAACGGCAGGCCGCAAATAATGACCATGTTGTGATAGGTCGCTAGGCGAGATAAGGCCAACACACTCTCGTCGGTTGGCGAAAAAGCAAGCTCTGCAAGCAACTCGGGCTCGTAGCCAGTTAACGATAACTCCGGAAAGACAATCACATTGGCGTGCTGTTCCGCAGCAAGTTCGATGAGCTCAATGTGCTTTTGTAGGTTCGCTCGGATATTGCCTCTGGTCACGCTGAGTTGTGCCAACGCAATGCGTAAATTCTTCTTCATTCTTATGTCCTTCGACTCACGCGCAATAAACCACGTGAAATCGTTCTAATACGAGCATGGCATCTTCACGCATTTCAATACCAAGCTCTGCGCATTCCTTACTGAAAAATGCCCAATGGGCTTCTCGCCACCAAGCGAAGGTTTTGTCACCTTCTCCCTCTAAGGCGGCAAATTCCTCAGTCACTTGATTGAAAGGGCAAGATTCAACCGATTGGATTTCGATAATGCATTTAGGTTCTCCAAACCAATCGGTGACGACCTGAAGATGTCCAATTTGTGGGCGAGGTTCATTTTTGTGTGAATACCAGTGTTCTAAGCTGCACGAAGCGCGCTTTTCTCCGCGCTGGATGAGGTCGGCACATAGGTTGGCGTTGAGTGCGTCTGCGCAAAAGTAATCAGAAGAAAAGGAGGTATGATTGGCGCGTTCTATGTCAGAAAGCGTCCTCAAATATTGGTTTAGAAAATGCTGACTTCTGTCGTCCATGGTGTGAAGTATTACTCGTGTTGGGAAAAAGAGAAGAATAAATAGCGTCGGTTATCGTACCGGAAGCGATATTTCGCGTCTGCGTAATACATCTGTTGTTGCCAAGTAAAGTGTAAGATGATGTCAAATGTTGAGTGGTAAATGCAATAAAAGGGTGAGAGGTTGTTACCCGTATTAGAAGGGGCTTTCGCGGTTTAGTTCATTGCAGATTTCGACAATGGCAAGTGACAGACCCGATGCAATCATTTGCTGCTGGCGTTTGAGTTGAAGCTGGTAAAACATCACGTCAACATCATCATCTGGCTCTTGTATATCAAGACGAACCATGCCCATTTTATTGACTAAGTGAAGGTTCTTGATGGCATTGAGAATGAAAGGGTCAGTAAAACTGTATTCTTCCATGTCGTTGTTGAGCTCGTTTCTTAGCTTGATCACATCGTTGATGTCTTCAAACAGTTCGTTAGGAAGCACGCCTAAGCCAAACAGGAGTTTTAATCGAACGGAAAGATCACCTAACGGACCGGAGTCTTCGAGCAATGGCCCGACAACAGATTTCACAGCAAAATCGTCTTTACGGAAAATACGTTGTACTAACGCATCAATCGCCTCGCTGAAGACATCTACCGCCGTGATGAAAAACCCACGAACAGACGGTGCTGCGTTGAGGCTTTCTAAAATGTCTGCTTCGTCAATGGGTGCTGGCATTTTGTCCTTAAACATCATGTTTAGGTAGGGGAGCTTGCGCTCCCTCTCTGTTTTTTCATCTGCTTTGCGAATGCGTTTAAAGCTGGTGGTAGATTGACTCAATGCTCTCCGCCTCTTTGCCGTTTTCATCTAATCCGGAAAAGTGCGCAAGCGTTTTAACCACACTGTTTTTCTCTAGGAATGATTGGAGTTCAATGGCTTGCGGATCCGTATCGTTTGTATACTTGAGCGCAGCCGCAATGCCTTTCACTAGAGCCTCATTTGAGGTGTTGTACTCCATTGTACCGAGTAATGGTCTGATTAATCTATCGTTCTCGCCAAGTTTTCTGAGGGGTTCGCGGCCTACACGTGAGACATCATCAACCAAAAACGGGTTCGCAAAGCGTTCTAGGATTTTGTCGATGTATGCATAGTGGCGTTCTCTATCAAAGCCGTAGCGTTGAATGAGCACTTCGCCGCTTTCCATCATGGCTTGTGTCACGTCATTGTGGATCATCGGGTCGTTGATGGCTTCCCGAATGGTCCGGTGGCCTTTAAGACAACCAAGATACGCGGTAATGCAATGGCCTGTATTCAAAGTGAAGAGCTTACGCTCGACAAATGCCATTAAGTTGCTGGTTTTTTCCATACCGGCAATGTCAGGTATTTCACCTTTGAATTGTTGGTCGTCGACTATCCACTCGCTGAAGCTTTCAACCGTGACCTCTAAAGGGTCGTCATTCGCAGCCTCCATCGGGGGAACGATGCGATCGACGGCCGAATCCACAAAACCCACCAAGTTATCCGCGTGTTGCTGTGCTTGCTCATCGAGGTGACGATACACCTCACCTTTCAGGTGTGTACTGCCGCGTATCATGTTTTCGCACGCGATGATGTTAAGCGGTGTCATGTTGCCAATGGAAAAACGTTTTTTTAGGCCGCGGGCAATGGTCTGTGCAATTTTATCTAACACATTTGGACCCACTGCGGTTGTGACTAAATCTGTTGTTGCGATTTGTTCGATGAGTTCTGGACTCATAGAGTTCACCGCTGTCACGTGATTGACCACGTCAATGTTACTTTCTTTACCGACGACACGGACATTGTATTGTTGATCATGGCTGAGTTGGTCAACCAAGGGGCCATTTACGTCTGCAAATGTCACTGCCACGTTGGAGTCAGCCAACAGTTTTCCGATAAAACCACGACCTATATTTCCTGCACCAAAATGTACGGCTTTTTTCATGTTCTGATCCTCGCCAAAGGAAGACGTTGTAAAAGAAACCTGCTCATACACAAGCTTTCTTTGTATGTTCGATGATGGGGTGGTCAGCGAAAATCTCTGCGTGATACCGGATTAACGCTGACCAACACCTTATGCGGCTTGGCTCGAAGACAGTATCGCGAGCACTTCGCTGACATCTTGTGTGGAGGTGAGACGTTCAATGGCGTCGTCATCATCCAGCGCATTGGTGATTGCTGTGATCACTTGAATGTGTTCATCGTTTTTGGCGGCAATGCCAATCACGAGTTTCGCGACATCATCTTTGTCATCTGTAAACTGCACGCCGGCAGGGTACTGGCAGATGACAATGCCTGTTTTCTTCACTTTGTCTTTTGCGGCGATGGTGCCGTGCGGGACGGCGATAGATTCGCCCAAGTAGGTAGAGACCAATTTTTCACGTTCGAACATGGCATCAACGTACTCGGCTTCTACGTAACCCAGTGCTACCAGCTGTTCGCCAGCAAAACGGATTGCGTCTTCTTTCGTGGTAGCGCTCAAGCCAAGGTGCACGTTCTTCTTCTCAATTTGGAAGGCGGGCGCGGGGGTGGGCTGGAGCGTTTCATCATTGGCGGCAAGTAGCGGTTTTTTGACGTACTCAGCGTCATTTGCCGCCTTTGGGCCTTGGGCCGCCAATAGCTGTGTCACTAACTGGTTGTAAACATCGCTATCAAGGAAGTTTTGCAGCGAGATATGCGTTGCATGTGCAGCGTGTGCTTTTGCGCGGTCAGTCAGGTCTTTGTGCGTAATAACGACATCGACATTTGCAGGTAGATTGTTGATTGCAAGGTTGGTGACCTTGATATCCAAGCCTGCTGCTTGGATTTTCTTGCGCAGTAGGCTCGCACCCATTGCACTTGAACCCATGCCGGCATCACACGCCACAATGATAGTTTTCACGGCTGATAGGTTGACGGAGTCATTGGCACTTGCAGTGTTTTGCGCTTTTGCACCTTTTGACTCTGCTTTCATGTCTTTAATGTCTGACGTCGCTTTCGTCAGCGCATCTTCATCATCCTCATCCGTCACTTTCTGTGCTTTTAGCAAGATAGACGCCACGAAGAATGACACGGCGGTAGAAGAGACAATGGAGAGCAACACGCCAAACAGTGAGCCCTTTGGCGTCATGAGAAGAACGGCGAAGATAGAGCCTGGTGACGCAGGGGAAACAAGGCCCGCATCAAACACACTTAAAACAAATACGCCTGTCATGCCACCAGCAATGGCCGCCAAAATTAAACGCGGGTTCATCAGTACGTAAGGGAAGTAGATTTCGTGAATGCCACCAAAGAACTGAATGATAGAAGCGCCGCCTGCCGTTTGTTTTGCCAATCCACGCCCGAAGAATATGTACGCCAATAGGATACCCATACCAGGGCCTGGGTTCGCTTCGACGAGGAAGAAGATAGATTTTCCGGTTTCTGCTGCTTGCTGAATACCCAGCGGCGAGAATATACCGTGGTTAATCGCATTGTTGAGGAACAAGATTTTTGCAGGCTCAACAAGAATAGAGGTTAGCGGTAGAAGGTGGACTTCAACCAAAAAGTTTACGCCAGCCGCGAGTACATCAGAAAGTACCTTCACCATAGGGCCAATCAAGTAAAAAGCGATGATCGCGCAGAGCATGCCGATGATGCCAGACGAGAAGTTGTTCACCAACATCTCAAAACCGCTTTTTACCTTGCCTTCAAATTTTGCATCGAAGGTTTTGATTGCCCACCCGCCCATTGGACCCACTATCATGGCGCCCATGAACATGGGTATGTCTGAACCGACGATGACACCCATCGTTGTGACGGCACCCACAACGGCACCACGATCACCACCGACCAATTTACCCCCGGTATAACCAATGAGAAGGGGCAATAGATACGTGATCATTGGGCCTACAAGTGACGCTAACGTTTCGTTAGGCAACCAGCCTGTTGGGATGAAAAGTGCAGTGATAATGCCCCATGCGATAAACGCACCGATATTGGGCATAACCATATTTGAGAGAAATCGACCAAAATTTTGTACTTTGATCTTCACATCTGGTGATATCATAAAAGTTACCCGTTTGAAGTTCCTGGTTGAAGTTTGTGTAACGGTTCGCCAAAACCGTTAAATTTGTTTGTATTCGAAATTCAAATTACCACACAAAATTCCTCAGTCACTGATAACGGGTTTTTTGTGATAAATTTCACAATTACTCCCTGCTCCTCGCGTTTAAAAGTGAGAGATGTCCCGCATTTATCATGTAGTTTTATTTCAATATTGTGCTATTTAATTTGTCAATTTCTTTTCCAGTTATTATTGTTGATATGAATCACAAATATTTATCTTGGGTATTTGATATTTATTGTGACAAAAATCACTAATATGATTAATGCTATGGTTTCTAGGGATATCTGTGTGACTTTAATCACTATGTGATGTGCTTATCCCTCGTGATGTGATTCACCCTTTCTTCCTGTGAATACATGGTGTAATTTTTATACACACCATTCAGTTTTCGAGCGCGGGTATCCGTTGTCTTCTGAATGTCGACCCATCCCATCTACCATGCACCTACCCCGTCATCTTTAACCATAGCTGTCTCAAAACGTCACGGTTCAACTTCTTTTGGGCGAATGTGTGTTAAGAAATGCTTTTATTATCAACAGCGAAATAGTTTTTCAGATTAGTTTTGAGTCCTCTCGTGTATGGTCACAACGGTTGCGCGTTTGCTCTGCTATGCTGGCAGCACATGAAATGTTGGAGGCTCAGGATGAAAAAGATTAAGCACGAAGCCCAACTGCTAAAAAAAGCACTTCAGATTGGCGAGCAGTACGCAGAGAAAAGGGGTTTTGCACACTTTGATGATGGGACGTCTAACAAAATAAAGATCGAGTGTATTTATCGCCTGTTGGTGGAAGACAAAGTGCTGACGCCATTGGCGACAGATAAGGAAGATGGGCCAAACATGAAACATAAATTGGTGCTCTGGATTCAGAAACAACTTCCTGACAATCACCCATTATTGAGTGATTAAGTAACGCTAGGTAAGCTCTTATACTTAGGTAATTTTGAGCCACGCCTATGCGTGAAGAATAAAATCCGTGCGGGACCACAAACGTCGAAGGAGAGAACGTTAGCGCTATTGAGGTCTCAACGATAAAGGATTCAAAGAATGAAAAAGACAGCGTTTATTTATGGCGTGATGGGATTGATTCCCTTTCTCGCATTTGGGGTATTGCTACCGGTTTGGCCGTTAGATTGGCAAGGAAAGCTCGCTTACACCTTCCTCACGTATAGCGCCATTATCTTGGCTTTTTTGTCAGGCTCTGTGTGGGGCATGACAATCAGCGATGCAAAGAACGCGGCGAAGGAAGAGAAATCGACGAGAGGGTTAACGGTCGGCATTGTATTTTCGTTGGTGGCCGTTGGCGCACTCTTAATGCCTTACCCGATGTCACTCTATTTGCTCACAGCGTCTTTCGCGATTCTGTTCTTACTGGAAGTGGGTTTGATGTTCAAAGGCGTTTACCCGCTTTGGTACACCTTCTTGCGCTTGGCGTTGACCTGTGTGGTCGTGGTTTGCCACGGTTTCCTTTGGTACTGGGTGTATGATTTTGGTTCGGGTGTTTTACCGCAAATCATGTAATTAAGCCTTATCTTCCGACACCGAATACAGAAAACAAAAAAAGCGCCGAAAGGCGCTTTTTTTATAGAGGACGTTGCAATGTTAACAGGTCGACTTAGTCTTCTAAATCTTCTTGCCAAGGCATTTCAGGCAACATTTCGAGGTGCTGTTCATAACGTTTAAGGTTGAATTCACCTTCACCCCTTGCAACGTCATAGATCTCAACCATAAGCGCACAAGCGATGAATTCAATCGCTTCTTCTTGTGTGCTTCCCGTCATGCGCAAGCGCATTAGGGTTTCTTTTACTTTTTTGGGATTGTTATCTGCTAGCTGGTTTTCAACGATTTCAATAAGTTTTTCGCTGGTTAGGATATCGTCATCATTCATGATTTATTGCCTTGCACTCACTTGATCAGTCTCAATGAGGCGTATGGTACGGGAAAAGCCGTTCAGATCCTAACAGGCTGACGGTTCGCAGCAGGAAAAGAGTGAGTGGGTAAATGCATGAATCGATAAAAAGAAGAAGTCGGTCAGCAGTGATAAGGAAAAAATGAAAAGGCGCAGTGAAAAGTCCCTCTGCGCCTCACGAGTGTTAGCTTTCTTTTTCCATGGCGATGGCATTGATGCAGTAACGCAAGCGCGTCGGTGGCGGCCCGTCTGGAAATACGTGTCCTAGGTGCGCATCGCATACGTTGCATATGACTTCTATACGCGTCATGCCTAACGTAATGTCCATGGTGTACGCCACTGCATTCTCTTCGAGCGGCGCAGTAAATGAAGGCCAACCTGTCCCTGAATCAAACTTCTCTTGTGCATCGAACAAGCGCGTGTCACAACACACACACTTATAATTGCCCGGTGCAAAAAGCCCACACATGTCAGAACTGAACGGCCTTTCCGTCCCGTGTTTTCTCGTGACATAAAACTGTTGAGGTGTCAGTTTCGCTTCCCATTCGGCTTCGCTCATCTCAACGCGGCGTGGCGCTGGAGGATTGCCATTCTTCGCAGTGGATAATACTGATTCCCAATTAAGCATGTCGTCACCTTCTCGGGTCAATGGACCCTCTATGTGGATGGATATTTCAAAGTGAGTTGCTGAGCTTTGTTGGATCGCTATCAAAGAGAAGATTCAAGGGAAAGACAGCCATTGCATTTGCTTCGACCGAGTAGTTGACCGCATTACTAAGTTATTTATTTCACGCGGGTAAACAGGGTCATAAAAGGTATTGGCCATTGATACGTTGCAAGCGTGTTCTTTGTATCACTTTGGCTGGAAGGCACCTATCATTGGGTACTTTGCTTTTTCGTGTACTACGGTTCTTTAATGCATCATTTTGTCTCTGCGTGTTATTACCTCTTTATCATGTTGCCTTTCTTTCGTGGGAAGCGATTGGCGGATGCCGTACCTAACGCCATGCCTAACGTGATGTTACTGTTATGCGCACTGGCAACTGTACTTTTGTTGGGCGGATGCAGTTCAGGCCTTTCGTCGTCAAAGGCATCGTCCGGTTTACTCGATCTTGATGAAGATGACATTTTGGTATTGGGGAAGGTGTCGCGTATACCGTCTTACTTGGCTGCGGACCTCAAGCTCGAAACTCACACAAATGTACCATCACGTTCAGACAAGGTGACCTTGTGGTTTAAAGATTATCAACGTGACCATAATGCGGTTTCCCACTCCAAGGACATCGCGAGCGTCACAACGTCATGGGATAGGCCTTTTGAATTCGTCACCCCCAAAAAGCCCCTCGTGTTAAGCCGAATTGAAGTGCATGCCGCTTCTCACGGTGAAACACAGTCTCAGCATTTCACTTTGCCGATGACGTATACCTACTTAGTTCGCGTGGATGATGAGGCGTTGTATGTTGGTAACCTTCGCCTCTATACCAATGAGTTTGACGAAGTGATTGCTGTTGAGTTAGTCGATGAATCTTCGGCTGCACGTGATCATGTGGCGGGTTTAACTCACCGCTCCGTGCGCTTTCGTGTCTCGCTATTCATGCCCCAATAAACACAGCGTGAATGGTTACATCTCAAGGGCGTCTTGCGTTGGCGCATAAAACGCATATTTTTCGTGGCGTTACCTGCAAAGCCTGACATGATTAAGAATAGGGTTTGATGGTAATGAGAGCGGATTATGGCGACTGATTTAGTGGTGTTTGATCTCGATGAGACGTTATTGAATGGAGACTCGATGACCTTATGGCATCAGTTTCTCGTGGATAAAGGGCTCGCAACGAAACCGGATTTTCTGGCGTTGGACACGCAATTTATGACGGCGTACGCCGATGGCAGTTTGGATCTTGATGCCTACTTAGCGTTTAGCCTCTCCCCGCTAAAATACATGCTCGCTGAAGAAGTGAATGCGCTAGCGGAGCGTTTCGCTCAAGACACCTTAATGCCGTTAATCTTTCCCGAGGCCATTGTTTCGCTGGCGCAATACAAGGATGAAGGCGCGGTGCTGGCAATTGTGTCGGCTTCTCCAAGCTTTCTGGTAAAGCCTGTGGCAAAGGCGTTAGGTGTTGAGACTGCTATGGGCATCGATTTGGCAGTAAGCAAAGGAAAATACAAGCCCAAGCCTGACGGAGTGCCTTCATTTCGTGAGGGCAAGGTATTGCGGCTTACCCAATGGATTGGCGGCCTTGGCCATGATTTTGAACGCATCAGTTTTTACACCGATTCGATTAACGATCTCCCCATGTGTTTATTTGCCGATGATGTACACATCATCAATCCATGCAGCAAGTTATTCAAAAAAGCAGGGGAGTATCAATGGCCCGTGCATAAGTGGGGCGATGAAAAGAACCTTGCGCTGGAATCATAACGTACAAGCGATTTCAGCACGCACTGTTCATTAGCGCGTCGTGACTACAGCGCGCGGTTTTTTTCCGTATCATCTAGGCTTTCTAGGCCCTGCACGCGTCGATGGTTATCAGATGAGAAATGGCTGCTGCGCAGTTCGGTGGTAGCCTTTCACGCGCTTGCAGGTAGGTTTGAACGGATGCTTGGAATGCACGCTCTTCTTGTTCCAATGCCTGAATACGGCTAGCTGCCTCTTCCCCAACAAGCGCAGTGAGACGGTAAGACTTTTCATCACCGTTCAGCGAAGCAAGGCTGTTGATGTTACCGAGCAATTCCGCGTTTTGATAGCTTTCCTTCATGTCGGGTGGAAGCGTGTTCAAGGTATCTTGCCAAAGGTCATGGAACGTTTGGTCATCGACCCCCAGTGCTTTCAATTCCGCTTTTTTGATTGTCATTTCACGTGCCAAATTCTCTTCATAAAAAAGCTTGGATTGCTCCTGTATGCTGAAGGCACTGGCTTGCAGTTGCTGCATTTTTTCATGAATGAACTTGAGGTACTCAATGCCGGAAAGGTCATCGGGTGATTGCACAGACGCAATGGATTCACGGTAGGTGAGGTACGTCTCAAACAGCGTTGCTTGCTATACACCATAGCTAACCGTACCTGCAAATTCGTTGTAAGCGGCTTGAACCTCGCCCAACTCTTTTTCGCCCAAGGTTGAAAGAAAATACTCAAAGGTGTCGCGATCAGATGAGATATCAATATCTGTCCCAATCTGAGAATGTGCGGGGGTATCTGTCGCTTTTTCTTCTTGTGCATTACCCGTTAAGTAAATCGCTGCTGTTACCAACACTATTCCAGCAAAAGCCATCCGCAATGAGCGAGAAGCGATATACATGTGCGGTCCTCCGGCGTGAGTGAAAATTCCATTCAATCGAGGGATAGAGCGGGCAAATCACGAAAATATTTCAACGCGTGATGACGTAGCATCCCATCACGCGTTAATGGTGTAATGATAAGGCGTTATAGGCCTTGTTGTTTGAGTCGATTCGCGTGTTGGCGATACACCGTCAAGGGATCCGTCTCAAACAGGTGGTGCAGGCCGAAAAAGCCGTTCACCTCATCAAGGTGATTCATTCGGTAGTTATCACGAATGACGCGGCCCAGGTGTGTGCTGCAACGACCGACAAGGCCATCATTGGCTTCGCTAAAGAAAAGCCCAGTAGCAAACAGCACAGGATCGCTTAAATCCAGCACATTAGTCACCGTGCTTGTGCCCGACCACGAGTAGTAATACACGCCATTGGATGCACGATATTGACCTTCGCCGCAGCGGGACGTAGGAATGCCTTCGGGGTATTTCGCATTGAACGCGAGTGATCCTTTGGTAGACAGTGAGTCTAACGATGCCAACGGATCCTGTGGAAGGCTACTACCGCCCGATAAGAAGCTGATCAAGCCGGACAGGGCATTGGCGGCTGCCACGGCGCCCGCTTCGCCAACCGAACCGGGTTGGAAGGCTTTACGAACTACATCAGCAAACTCTGAGCCTTTATTCACCCCACCCACACTGGTGACCGAAGCAACAAACTGTGGCGCGACAGATGCCACATAGCGCGCTGTAGGGCTGCCGTGACTGTGGCCAATGAGGTTCACTTTGTTTGCGCCCGTGACCGCGCGTACATAACGGACTTGGCGCAGCAGTTGCTCGCCGCGTTGTTCTGAGCTGTTGGTAGCGGAAACTTGTGCGACAAAGACTTTTGCGCCGCTGCGCGTGAGTGCTTGTGGTATGGCATGAAAGTAGTCGAAACCAGCGATATTATCGAAGCCGAATAGACCGTGAACAAGCACGATTGGGTATTTGGTTTGTGTATAGCCTGTGTTAGCGCTTGGAACGGTAGAGCCTGCAAATACAGATAGCGACGTTGCTGCAAACAACAGTGATATTAAGATTCCTTTCACAGTTTTCATCCTCTGGTCAGTCCTCTGATGTCTATCAAAGCATAGCGACACAAATGTAAAGTGAAGAGACTTAAAAGTGAGACAGGTTAGGGTTGTTAAATATTTGTGATTTTTCTTGTTTGGAGTGAGATTTAGATCAAAAAAAGAGCGCAACAGCGCTCTTTTAAATACGGTATGACGTGTTAATTAAGCGGTGCCGATACCAAATTTGATTTCGTTGTTCGCGTCATCAACCACTTCATCCAAGTAGTTTTCAACTTGTTGCTCAACCATACGGTCTGGTTCTTCGAAGTAGGCGATATGGAAAATCGCATCACCTTCGTTCACCAATGGCAGGGTTTGCTGACCAATGATAATGCCGCCTTGTGGGGCATAAGTCTGGATCTCTTCGCTACCAATAGGGCTGCTGATCGATGCCAGAGATTGGCCTTTGCTGACACGCTGTCCAAGGGAAACGTGAGAGCGCAAAATACCGTCTGCTTCTGCACGTACCCAGCGGGTTGCGCGTGCAATAACAGGTTCAACGGTTGACGTTTTACGGTTGTTTTTACGGATCATGCCCAAGTGGCGCATAACACGTTTAACACCTTTAACGCCTGCCGTGATCGCATAAGGTTCGAAGCGTAGCGCTTCACCTGCTTCGTATGTAATGACAGGAATACCGATGTTTTCTGCTTCCGAACGCAATGATCCTTCACGAAGTGCAGCATCGATAACCACTGGCGTACCAAACGCCAACGCCATTTCATTGGTTGCTTCGTTCGCCAAGTTAGCGCGAATTTGAGGCAGGTTAGTGCGGTAAATCGCGGCAGTGTGCAGGTCGATAATATGGGTACAACGACGAACAATTTGTTCGAAGATTTGGTACGCCATGCGACCCGCAATTGACCCGCGCTCAGAGCCTGGGAAGCAGCGGTTTAGATCGCGACGGTCTGGCAGGTAACGTGACTTATGGATAAAGCCAAATACGTTCACCACAGGGATGGCGATAATGGTTCCTTTGAGTGTGGCAGGGTTGATACGTTCAAGTACTTGACGCACCACTTCCACACCGTTGAGTTCATCACCATGAATGGCCGCGTTGATCATCAACACTGGGCCAGGTTTCTTACCATGAAGTACTTCCGCTGTTACTGACAGCGGCGAGTGTGTGTAAAGCTTAGCGACTTCAAACTCAACGCTTGCGCGCTGACCTGGCGGGATAGTTACCCCGCCAATTTCAAAGGCATTATTCTTAGTTGCTTTTGACACGTGTCCTTGTCCTCGGAGATGAGACTATTTTCTCTATATGGTCAATGATGAGG
>JBELME010000060.1:0-17860 GCA_042096095.1 Enterovibrio sp. | reverse complement strand
GGCACAAATGGTGCGGCATTGCCTGAAGATGCGAATCACCTCGTGGTTGGCCCCATTCTGCGCGGCCCCGGCGCGCAAGCGGGCAATGCTGGCAACATGGCGGAAATGCAGGCGCTTTCTGAAGAAATGGGTGCGTCGCTGCAAGCGGCTATTCGTGGCTTGTTAGAATTACACACACAAGTTGAAGAAAGCCGTTACGGCATGATGAATAAGAATCTTCAACCAATTGAAGATAACCCACTGCGTCTTGGTCTTGATTACAAAGACACGGTTGAAACCATGTATGACCGTCAACGCAGTGCGGTTCACCTTTCAGCACCGTCTGCCATCAGTGAAAGCCTGACGAATGTTCGTCACCACAATGAAGCAGTTCAAATTGCGACGACAGAAGCGCTGACGCAAATCCTTCGCGCACTCTCGCCAGATGTATTGATGCGTCGCTTTAGTGCATACCGCCGCCCTGGCGAAACAACGCCAGAGTCAGCCGATGCATGGGCATGGAACATGTATAAAAGCTACTACGGCGAATTGACGTCTGATCGTCAAAAAGGCTTTGAAAAACTGTTCTGGGAAATCTTCGATCAAGCCTACGACAGAAAACTGCGCGAGAAGCAATTGGAGGTCTAACGTGATAGTCCGCCTGCTCTCGTGCATTTTAGTGCTGCAACTTGCAGGTTGTGGGGTGTTTGGGGGTTCTGATGAACCGAAAGATCAGCCCACGACCGTCACCTTTAGCATGGTGGCAACCGAACGTGTTAACCCGAATATCAGTGGCGATGCCACGCCCGTAGAGGTTCAAGTGTTTGAGTTGGAAGATGACTCGATGTTCTTGTCCAGTACGTTCGAGCAACTTTCGGATGATGCAGAAGAAGCACTGAAAAGTAACTACATTGACCATCGCGATTATGTGCTGGATCCAGGGAAATTCAAATTCATCGATCCGTTTGAAATTGAAGATGACACTCGCTACATCGCCATCATGGCGCGCTTTTCCGACCCTGATAACAGTGATTGGAAAAAGGTCATCAAGATCATTCCCGTGGGTAGGCAGTATCACTTGCTGATGCACCTCGACAAGAACGAAGTATTACTCGACAAAGTGGAATAAAGGATGTCATCGAGAAACCGGGTTGTTTGGAACGAAGGGCTGTTCGTTAAGCCACAGCATTTTCAGCAGCAACAACGCAACATGGAATATCAGTTAGATGAACGTATGTCAGCGGTGAGTCGCTATTTGTACGGCATCACTGAAATGACGCTTAATGCGGAATACTTAAGCTTCGGACGCATAGCACTTGATAGTGCGTCAGGCGTGATGCCAGACGGCACCGTTTTCCGCATTCCTCAAGAAGACATGCAGCCAGAAGCATTGGAAGTTGCTGACAGTTCGCTGGCGAACCAGATTGTGTTCCTTGCCATTCCGCTTCGCAGTGATTCGATCACCGAAGTGACGTGGCCAGAAGCTGCAGGGTCTGGGCGCTACCAATCTTACAGTCAGGAGGTTCGAGACATTCACACCTACCAAGGTGACATGGCACCGATCGACGTCAGCCCAGTCTGTTTGCGCTTGATGCTTGAAAAAGAAGATCGCAGTGCGTATGCCTCGATTGCCATTGCGCGTATTTTAGAAAAACGCCCTGATGGCAGCGTGTTATTGGATGATACCTTCCTGCCTTGCCACCTCAATGTGAGTGCCGTGTCAGTGTTGCACCGCTTTATCGGTGAAATGGCCGGTTTAATGCGCGAACGTGCGAAAAACATTTCTCAACGTATTGGCGCACCGAGCCAAGGTGGCGTGGCTGACGTGTCTGATTTCATGCTGTTGCAATCGCTTAACCGCATGCAGCCGCAGCTGCAGCACCTCTCGCGACTCCGCAGCTTACACCCAGAGCGTTTGTACGAAGCCTTGTCATCCATGTGTGGCGAACTGGCGACCTTTACGGACGAAAGCCGCATGGCACCTGAGTTTGGCAGCTACCAACACGATGCACCGGTGGAATCGTTCCGTCCTGTGATGACGCGTCTGCGTCAGTCGTTGAGCATCGTGCTTGAACCACGCGCTGTGTCCATTCAGCTGCATCAACGTAAATATGGCCTCATGGTTGCACCGCTTCAAGATCCTTCGTTGGTGCGCGATGCAGACTTCATCATCGCCGTTCGCGCACGCATGCCGATGGACGAATTGCGCAAGCTCTTCGTGCAGCAAACCAAAGTGGCGTCTGTGGAGAAAATCCGCGAACTCATTTCACTGCAATTGCCGGGCATTCCTATTTCGCCATTGCCAGTGGCACCACGTCAATTGCCATACCACGCGGGTTACACCTATTACCAACTGGATAAAACCAGTCAAGCGTGGTCAATGCTCGCCAACGCAAGCGGATTTGCGTTCCATGTGGCAGGGTACTTCCCAGATATTGACCTGCAGTTCTGGGCAATAAGGAGTTAGTCATGGCGGAAATGTACATAGATACACCGAATCGCGAACGTCACTACGATGATTTGTTGTTTGATGAAGCAGCCAACATCGATGCGGATCAGGACTACTGGTTCAAACTTCGTGGCGACAATATCAATCCACTGATTGATGCCGCCACGCCCTTGCTAGGCATGGCTTTGCGTGTTCGTAAACTCACCGAATGCCACAACGTGGATGTGATCTACAAGCAAGCGGTGGAAGAGGTAAAAGCCATCGAAGTGGAATTGAGCGAACAAGGTTACGACCACGCTGTGATTTTGGCGTATCGCTATGTGCTTTGTTCATTTGTTGATGAAGCCATAATGAGTACCCCGTGGGGTGCAGACAGTGTGTGGGCCGAACACTCATTGTTAACCCGCTTTCACAACGAGACGTGGGGCGGCGAAAAAGTCTTCACCATTTTGTCTCGATTAGAAAACGAGCCAGAGCGCTACAAGTCTCTTCTCGAGTTCATTTTCCTATGCCTGACGCTGGGCTTTGAAGGCCGCTACAAGGTGATGGAAAAAGGGCGCGAAGAATACGAGAAAGTGATCATCAAGCTACACCAAATTTTGCGTCAGCTTGATGACCAAGAGCCGCTCGCGCTAACCAGTGCTGCCGACAATGTGGTGTCGACGAAATATCGACTGTCGAAGCAAATGCCTGTCTGGACGATTTTTGCGGGTTTCGTAACCGGCCTTGTCGTCATCTTCATTGCTTATTCCATTGCGCTCAACAACAAATCTTCGAGCGTGCTAGAGCAACTTAATCAAATTCTTCAATAACAGGTGAACCAGTGATCCGTATTGAACTTAACACGCTAATTGGCAAGCTAAACCCACAAACCAAACTGGCTTTGGAGCAGGCGGGTGCGTTGAGCATCAGTCGCCAAAACCCAGAGGTGACGTTCGAGCACTTGCTCTTTTCTTTGCTCGAAAATCCGCTCTCAGACATTCGTGTGCTGCTAAAAAGCGCAGGGCTTGACCATACGCAAATTCGTCAAATGACGGGCGATGCACTTAGCCGCGAAACACAGCTAGAAACCACGCCGTCATTTTCTCCACTGTTGGTCGAGCTTCTTCAAGATGCATGGCTATTAGGGTCGACCGATCTTGGTCATAGTGAAATCCGCTCAGGCGTGATTTTCCTTGCCGCCTTGATGCGCCCTGATCGTTATTTGCCGATGAACCTGATCCGTCAGCTTGATTCTGTAAACCGCGAAACCATGAAAAAGCATTTCGCGCGCCTAACGGAAGAATCATCAGAAACCGCGGTGGTGTCGTCCTCAAAAGGCAATGCTGCGGCTGTGCCGAATGAAGCAGACACCGCGCTAGGTCGCTTTTGTACTAACTATTCCCTCATGGCGAAAAACGGCGAGTTAGACCCGGTTCTTTGCCGTGATGATGAAATCAATTTGATGATCGATATCCTATGCCGTCGTCGCAAGAACAACCCAATTGTTGTTGGTGACGCGGGCGTGGGGAAAAGCGCTATGGTGGAAGGCTTGGTGCAACGTATTGTCGATGGCAATGTGCCGGATTCATTGAAAGGCATCGATGTGATGTCGTTGGATCTGGGTTTATTGCAGGCTGGTGCGTCGGTGAAAGGCGAGTTTGAAAAGCGCCTAAAAGCCATTATTGATGAAGTGAAGACCTCACCGATTCCGATCATCCTATTCATTGATGAAGCACACACCATGATCGGTGCGGGTGCGCAGGAAGGAGGCGGTGATGCCGCGAACTTGCTAAAACCTGCACTTGCCCGCGGTGAGTTGCGCACTGTTGCTGCAACTACATGGAAAGAATACAAAAAGTACTTCGAGAAAGATCCTGCGCTGAGCCGCCGTTTCCAATTGGTAAAACTGGACGAACCAACGGTTGATCAAGCGGTGGACATCATGCGCGGCCTGCACGGGGTGTATGAAAATGCCCACAAAGTGTTGATCAGTGACGATGCGCTTGTGGCTGCGGCTGAATTGTCTGAGCGCTATGTGTCGGGTCGCCAACTCCCAGATAAAGCGATTGATGTGTTAGATACCGCCTGTGCGCGTATCGCCATCAATTTGAGTGCGCCGCCGCGTCGCTTGGCTGAGCTTGAAACCAAAACCATTCAGCGTCAGCGCCAAATCGATATGCTAAATCGCGAACTGCAATTGGGTCATGACATCGACGAGGAATTGTTGGCGAAATTGGAAGCCGATGAAAACGTTGATTTGGAAGAACAAGCTGCATTGCGCGAAGCTTGTAGCACACAGCAAACGCTGATTGCCAACATCATCGAAAAACGTCAGCAAGTATTGGCGAAGCCTGAAACGGCTGAAGACGGCGAAGAGGCGGTCGAAACGCTGACAGAAGATGAAAAAGCAGAACTACGCACCGAGCTGAAAGCCTTGTATGCAGAACTTGCCGCCATTCCTCACGACGAGCGCTTGGTTCACCCACACGTGGATGCGCAGCAGATTGCTGAAGTGATCGGTGATTGGACAGGTGTGCCTGTTGATCAAATGAACACCGATGAACTGAGCCGTATTACGCACCTTCCTGATCTGCTCGGTGCGCAAATCAAAGGCCAAGACGTGGCGATTGAATGCATCCACCGACACTTGCTGACGGCGCGTGCAGACTTGCGTCGCCCAGGCCGTCCGAAAGGGGCATTCTTGCTTGCTGGCCCAAGTGGCGTCGGTAAAACCGAAACCGTGGTGCAGCTGGCAGAGATGCTTTATGGCGGCAAACAATTCCTGACCACAATCAACATGTCGGAATACCAAGAGAAACACACGGTTTCTCGATTAATTGGTTCACCTCCGGGCTATGTCGGTTATGGCGAAGGCGGCATTTTGACTGAATCAATCCGTAAAATGCCTTACTCGATTGTGCTGTTGGATGAAGTGGAAAAAGCCCACCCGGAAGTGTTGAACCTCTTCTACCAAGCATTTGATAAAGGCGAATTGGCAGACGGTGAAGGCCGTGTGATTGATTGCCAAAACGTGGTGTTCTTCCTCACGTCTAACTTGGGTTACCAAACCATTGTCGATTACGCAGAGCAGCCCGAGTTGCTTGAAGAAAAGCTGTATCCAGAATTGGCCGCCTTCTTCAAACCTGCACTGCTCGCGCGTATGGAAATTGTGCCGTATTTGCCACTGAATGGCGACACGCTCAAAGCCATCATTGCAGGCAAGTTGAAGCGTCTCGTGAATGTGTTTGAGCAACGCTACAAAGCCGAAACAGAGATCGATGATGCCTTGATTGGTGAGATTTCTCGCCGCGCTACGCGTTCGGAAAACGGTGCGCGTATGTTGGAAGCCATCATCGAAGGGCAGCTTTTGCCACCGGTTTCTTTGGCGCTACTCAACAAACTTGCGGCGCGTGAGCCTGTGACTCGCGTGTATCTGACTGCCAAAGACGGGCAGTTTGTTAGCGAGGTGGAGTAATCCATGAGCGATTGGCTTTCATTAGCAGTGTCTTTGACCAAGACCCGCGATCAATCCGATCTCACGAGCACTTTCGTGAATGAGATTGAGGCATCGCTGGGTGTGTCACGCGCCTGGGTGATGTTCCCAAGCGCACAAGGACGTTCGCTGAGTGTGACGCAAGACGGAAACACGTTTGAATGGAAAGTCGATGATTTCACCCATCCGTTTGCGCATGTGCTTCAGTCTGCGTCACCAATGTTGCTTGATCCATCCAAGCTCAACTACTGGTTAGAAAACGACGATTTTGTTGCCTTGATGTCGGCACGTAAGCGTGGTGAGAATGTGCTAATCATGCCATTGCCGCCGGGTGTTAAGAAGGTGAAAGCCATCTTGATGCTGACGGGCCCATCGTCGGTACTTAGCCAGTTGTTGGCGGACAAACAGTGGGAACAACTTTGCGAGATCTATATCAACCAAAGCCAAATGGTGGCGGAGTTAGGTAAAGAACATCGCCAAATTTCCGCGCTGAGCTCCTCCATTGCGGCGATTCGCCGTGACGAGAAAAAGCGCGAGAAAGCGTACGAATTGAAAAGCGTCTTGATTGGGGAAAGTTCACCCATGCAAAAGATGCGCGACAATGTCGTCACGGCGGCGCAATCCTTACTCAATGTGTTGGTCTGTGGTGACACAGGCACAGGCAAAGAGTTGGTGGCGCGCGCGGTGCATGAATTGTCTGACCGTCGCACCAAACCTTTCGTGGCCATCAACTGTGCAGCCATTCCAGACACCCTGCTGGAAAGTGAATTGTTCGGCCATGCGAAAGGGGCATTCTCTGGCGCAGACCGTGCGAAAAGTGGCCTGTTATCAGACGCCGATGGCGGTACCTTGTTCCTTGATGAAATCGGCGATATGCCACTGTCATTGCAAGCTAAATTGCTGCGCGTACTGGAAACGCGCTCATTCCGTCCTGTGGGTGGTTCTCAAGAAATCAATGTGGATTTTCGTTTGGTGGCAGCCACCCATGTTGCGTTGCCAAGCCGCGTGGAACAGGGCGAGTTTCGCCGCGATTTGTACTACCGATTAAACCAATTCCCGATTCTTGTGCCTTCTTTGGTTGAGCGTCTTGAAGACATTCCTGAACTGAGCCGTCACTTTATCGCGGAATACAACGCGCGCTCTGGGGTGAACATTGCAGGTCTACGTTATGCCGCATTGGATTTACTCAATCGCCATGCTTTCCAAGGCAACGTGAGAGAGCTGCGCAACTTGATCGAATACGGGTGTGCTGTCACGGCCAGTGGTGAAGACATTCTGCCTGCTGCCTTGCGTGAACGTTTAAATGAACAGCCTGAACTTAACATAACAGATGTACTTGCCAGTAATGATGATGTGGTTACGGACAGCTACATCGGCGTGGATTTATCCAACATCGATAACCTCAAACACGCGGTACAGGATTTCGAAGTGAACGTGATCCGTTCGCGCCTGACGGTGTTTGATGGCGACCGCACGAAAGCGGCGGAAAGCTTGGGTCTGCCTAAGCGTACCTTGGCGCACAAGTGCTTAAAAATGGAGATTGATTGACCATGAAGCGAGGCGGTTCCTTGAATGTTGGATGGCTGATTGGCACCACAATGCTTGGCTTGGCAGGGTTGAGCTCAGCATGGGCAAACACAGCGCCAGAAAACGCAGAGGCACGATCAGACGCGTCAGTGGTGAAACAGGCACAAACGTGTTCAGCGATTCCTACGCGACTTGAAAGGTTGGCGTGCTTTGATGGGGTATTCAATACACCGGTTGATGCTGACAACGAACAGACCATTGCAAACATTAAACCCGAAGCGTATCAACGCGCTCACGCGAGTGAAGCAGCACGCAGTGAGGGCGAACAAGGCTTCGTGATGCGTTATACCGATCCTGAAGATCACAGCAAAGGTATCTGGATGACGGCAACGGCCATTCCTGATCGCGGACAACAACGCGAAGACATGCCGATTCTCATGTTGAGTTGCATCGACAGTATCAGCCGTATGGAGTTGGTGCTCCCTAAGACCACGTCAGCGGGAAAAGCCATGGTCTTGGTTTCAGGGAGTTTTGCGGTGACTGACCGATGGCTGAGCGATGACAGTGGCACCATCATGCACGCAGGGCGCGGTATTCCAGCCATTAATGTGATGAAGGCATTGATGTCGAGTTCAGGCTCAGTGTTGCGCTCTGAATTGGATGAGATTGGCAACCTGACCTTTGACACCGAAGGGTTAACGTCGTCGATTCGTCCAATGCGCAACACCTGTCGTTGGTAGGGGGGAAGATGGATATTCAAACCTATCGCCAACGTGCAGCAAAGCCCATTGAGGGGAGTAGCCCTGTCGGAGAGCGACTGCTTGATGATGCACTGCTGGATTTTGTCGAAGGGCAAATGATGAAGGTTGGCTCATTGTCGCACGCAGAAGTGCAATGGGCAGAAGCCGAGCAAAGTGCGCTCAAATTGATGGAGACGCACACCAAAGATCTCAAACTACTGACGCACCTTTTGCAGTGTTTGCAGTATCAAGCTTCGCCTGAGCGATTCACGTTATCCCTCTACGTGTTGGCAGATTTTATTACCCAGTACTGGGAAACCTGTCATCCCGCACCGGGGCCTCGTGGGGTGTTACCACGCAGAAAGTTCTACTCGCAAATTGTTCAACGAACACTGAAAACCGCCGAGAAAATCGACGTTTCCATGTTCGATGTTGAGCAGAAGTCGGAACTTGAAAAAGCCTTCGCTGCGCTCAGTGAAGCCGCATCAGAGAAAGATCTACCGACAGACGGTGTGCAGGAAGTTGATGCGTTAATTAAACGACGCATGGCATCCAATGTACCGACTGAGCCACAGACAAACAGTGCAGCCCCAGCAGGGCAAGGTGGTGGAAATGCCACCCCCATTTCTGCGGCGAAACCTAATTTGGACATTGATGGCAGCTCAGATCGCGCCATCAAACAAACACTGCTAAAGGTAGCGGAGTTTGTCTCCGAACTTGATGGCGGGATAGGACTGTCGTTAAGACAACGTCGTTTCGCCGTGTGGTTTTCCATTACGTCAGCGCCAGAAGCAGAAGCGAATGGAGAGACGCAGTTAGGGCCAGTGTCAACGGATCGCGTTGCAGAGTATGAAGAGCAACTGACGCGAGGTGTTGATCATGCTTTGTGGCGCAAGGTCGAGCAAAGTGTCACGGTCGCACCGTATTGGATCGATGGGCATTTTCTCAGCTATCGCATCGCGCTAAAACTCGGCAATGCAGAGTGGGCTGAAGTGATTGCCAGTGAAACGCGCGCATTTATCCAACGTCTGCCTGCGGTGCTTGATTTGAGTTTCAAAGGGGGTGCGCCATTTGTTAGTGCCGAAACACGGCGATGGCTCGACGAGGGCGAATCAAATGGTGGAGGTGCCTCCGGCGGTGGCACTGATTGGGAAGACAAGCGCAAAGAAGCCTTTGTATTGGCAGACGAAGGTGGCCTCTCGGTCGCACTCGCCATGTTGAATGACGGCCTATCAAGCGCGAAAGACCCAAGAGATCAATTTTACTGGCGCATGCTATCAGCCGATGTCATGCGTCGTCACAACCTGTCAGCCATGGCAGATCAGCAATACCGGATTTTGTTGGATCAAGTGACGACAACGTCGCTGGTGGATTGGGAGCCGTCTCTGGTTCAACGGCTGGAAAACATAACAAAAACGGATTAAAAGCAGGGATCGAAAAGTATGTTCAGCAAGTTAAAAACGCTTCTAATGAAAATGCTTCCAGCGCTAAAGGCCTCGCTGCCTATTTTGCTGGTCGCCATTTTTGTGCTGCTAAATGTGGCGATTTGGTGGGCGGGTCCTTGGCTCACAATTGACGAGAGCAAGCCGTTATCATCTGTTTCAGCGCGCGTTATCACCAGTGTTATCTTCTCGCTTGCTTGGCTTGCACTGTGGGGCTTTATTCAGTGGCGCAAGCTCAAGGGCTATCATGCCGAGCAAATTCGTGAACAGCGCCTTCAAGAAGATCCGATTAAACGCTTCGAAGAGCGCCAAGAATCTGAACTTAATCAGGTTATGTCTGCGCTTCACAAAAGCCTTAATAAACGCAATTACTTGTATGCACTGCCGTGGTATCTGGTGCTTGGCCCTGAAAATGCGGGCAAAACCAGCCTGATCAACCGCTCCGGTCAGAACTTTGTGTTCTCTTCCGTGATGCGTGCGTCGGGTAAGAAAAGCGAAAACCCTTACTCCTTCGATTGGTGGATCGGTGATGACTCTGTGCTTATCGACCCTGATGGTGAATTGCTTACGCAACGCGCGACCTCGAACGATGGTGAAGGTGAAATGGAACGCCGTCTGTGGGTTCACTTTATCCAATGGCTAGAGAAAACTCGCAGTCGTCGCCCGTTAAACGGTGTTGTGATCGCACTGGATGTTGCCAACCTTGCCACTTCAACTACCAGTGAGCGCCTTGCCTACGCCAACCTGCTTCGTGCACGTTTGCGTGAGTTGATGGAGACCTTGTCCACACGTTTGCCTGCGTATGTCTCTTTGACCAAGTTGGATTTGCTGACAGGCTTTGAACCCTTTTTCCGCAATTACACCAAAGCAGAACGTGAAGAAGTATTGGGCTTCACCTTTACCCTTGATTCTGTTGATGATCTCGATAGCTGGCTGAATGAGTTTGATACGGAATTTGGTGCGTTTGTAGAACGTGTTAACCACATCCTACCGTCTGTACTCATGCAAACATTTGATGCTGAAGATCGCACGGCGATTTATAGCTTTAGCCGTCAAATGGCCGGATTACACGATGTGCTTAAACAATTCCTCCAGGATGCGTTTGGCAGTGATCAGTTTTCAACGTCTGCATTGGTGCGTGGTGTTTACTTTACCTCTGTCTATCAACAGGGCGTGCCGACCAATGCATTCATGGATTCGGCATCGCGTCGCTATGGCATTTCTCATGCCGTGAATACCGCGCAAAACGCCGCGAATTCAACCATTTATTTCACACAACGTCTGTTCAGCAAAGTGATTTACCCTGAAGCAGGGTTGGCGTCAGATAACTTCCGTGTAGCGAAAACCAAGCGTCGTGTAATGATCTTGTCGGTTGTCGCCTGTTCGATTGCCTCTTTACTCTTGATTGGTACTTGGCACCAGTATTACCTGAAAAACGTCAAGCAGGCAGATGCCGTGTTAACCAAGGTAAATGACTACCAAGAAGACTTTGATTCGGAACTGGGGATGGATAGCGGCCTCGATATTCTTGCGCCGTTGGACACCATTCGTGAAGCAACCTTGGAGTTTGGTTTCTTCCGCGAAAAACCCGAATTGATCTCTGATCTTGGTTTGTACCAGGGACATGTGATTGGACCTGAAGTGGAACGGACGTATCTGAGCTTGCTGGAAGATCAATATCTACCAGCACTGCTGAAAATGGCTGCAGCAGATGTTGCGGGTGCAGAAACGGAAGAACAACAACTCGGCTCATTGCGAGTATTCAGAATGATGACGGACGATAAAGGCCGTTATCAGGACATGGTGCAAAACTACTTTGCAGCCAAGTGGCAGGAAATGTACCCGGGGGATCGTCAAACGCAAGATCGCTTGATGCAGCATTTAGATTACGCCATGGAACATACTGACCTGCAGGGTCTACGTACACAAGGTGATGAGCGTGCAGAAGAAATTCTAAAGCCGTATGACCGTCTGATTGATAACACCCAACAGTCGCTCAGCCGCATGCCGATCGACCAACGTGTTTACCGTAACTTGAAACAAGCATCGGCGTCGGTTCTGGGTTCGCCTGTCGATCTTGCCACCTCGATTGGGCCAGTGTTTGATGTGGTTTTCGCACAGCGCGTTGAAGAAAGCGAGAATCTGATGATCCCACGCATGCTGACCAAGAAAGGTTTTGAGGGTTACTTCATTCCTGAGTCTGACTCGGTGTCAGAGTTGGCGCTGGTGGACAGCTGGGTATTAGGACAAACCGAATCCATTGATTTCTCAGATGAAGACAAGCGTGTACTGCGAGACAAGATCCGTAGCCAATATGTGGCGGATTACTCGGATAGCTGGCGTCGTGCGATGAACGACATCGACATCAAGTACTTCCAAGATATCCATAACGCAGTGCTGGTATTGGAAAGCATTACCGGCAACAACCAACCGTTGCACCGCTTACTGGAAGAAGTGACGGACAATACCAAACTATTCCCGGCATTGCCTGACAATGACACAGCGCGTGAAGAGCTCGTTAAATCACCGCGTTACCGTGTAGCGGCACTTGTCGACAACCAGTTCGCTGAATTAAATGGTCTTGCGACCACTGAAGAAGGCAAGCCAATCTATTTGGACGAAGTGATTGACTCTGTCACCCAGTTGCTGGCGTACATGAAATCCATCAACGATGCGCCGGATGTGGGTAAAGCAGCGCTAGAAGCGACGAAAGCCCGTTTAACGCTTAACAGTGCGGACCCCATTTACGTGCTTGAACGCATTGCTGCTGGTATGCCACAGCCATACGACAACATGTTGAAGAAATTGGCAGAAGAAAGCTGGTATGTGATCAAGCAAGAAGCCATTCGTTACCTCGAAGTGCGTTGGGCGGAAGATGTGTATTCGCAGTTCCAAACGAAGCTGGCATCACGTTATCCGTTTAACCCTGCATCATCCAAAGACGTGGCACTGGAAGATTTTGAAGCCTTCTTTGCGCCAAACGGCATTTTGACCAGCTTCTATGAAAACAATCTGCGCATGTTCTTGGAAGAAGCAGGTGAACTGAGCTCTGATGCGGACAACAAATCGCTGATCCGTCGCGATGTATTGAGCCAGCTTGATGCTGCCGAAGTCATTCAAGGCGCGTTCTTCAACCGTAAAGGTGTGTTGGATGTGGAATTCACGCTAGAGCCTGTAGAGTTGAGTGCGAACAAGCGCCGCTCGGTCATCAATGTCGATGGTCAGTATGTGGAATACAGCCACGGCCCGCGTAAGAATGTTGGGCTGATTTGGCCGAACACTTTACGTGACTCCGCGGTCAGCAAGGTGACCTTGGTGCCGTCTCGTACTAACCGTTCACCGCGCAGTATTTCTATTCAAGGGCCTTGGGCATTCTTCCGTTTGCTTGAAGAGGCAGAAGTGGTGGGGTCAACAGCAACCAGCGTGGACTATCGCTTTAACATCGACAGCGGCAATGTGTTGTACCGTTTGCACTCTGAAGCAGACAGCAACCCGTTCACTGCGTCGATTTTCAAAGGCTTTAAACTTTCTCGCACGCTGTACTAGCCGTGACGACATTCATGCACCACAAGGACACTGATTGAGCAATGCAAGGGCTGTATGCAGATATCGAGGGCTTGAAACCGGCGGGAGACACCTCCCGCCTGCGAGATTCGTCTGATTATCAGAAAATCCGAAGCGAAATTAATCGCAGATTCAACCCGCTCGCCGGTCTCACTGACTGGGAAAAAGTAAGAACCCTTTGCGAGAAAGTCGCTCATGAGGAAGGGGTAGACCTACTGGTCGCCATTTATTACACCGTTGCAGCAATGAAAACCCGTGGCCTCACAGGTCTGGCGAATGGACTTGAACTTCAAGTGTCGGTGCTAGGTGCAGGGCGAGAAGACAACGACATGCTCGCGGCGCGGCGCTTAGAGCTGTATCGCTGGATGTTAGGGCGCATTGGAGAAGAAGTGCGTGCGATGCGCCCAGAGCAAGGGCAGATCCGCGAGCTTTATCGCTGTGAACGTTCATTGCAAGCCATTGATGCTTTTTTGTCAAAGCAAAACGGCACAAAAGTGGATGATCTCGATGCGCTTGGCTTTACGATTTTCGAGCATATCGATCGCTTGGAAAGTCGCAGCACTTCACGTGCACCTGCAATGCCTATTGAAGTGGAGGTGAAGAAGCAAAACGTCAGTGCGTTGATCTTTTTCGTTGGTCTTGCCGTGGGGGCGGTGGCGATTTACTTGCTACTTCAACTTCAGGGTACGCGACCGAACCCGACGACTCAGCTCACCACGGCGTTGCCTGAGCCGAAAATCATCACGCTAGAAGAAGCACAGCAGATCCACCAAGAGTTTGGTGCTGAGGCACTATCGTCTCATCGCGAGCGGTTACTGACAGCGTACACGGACAAAGTGTCTGTACTCACCGCGAGTAAATCAGGTGACAACTTGCTGGAAGGGATAGAGCTCGCGAACAGCTTGGCGTATGTCTTCCCAGAAGCGCCTGAGGTGACCTTGATGAACAAAAACCTTCAAGGTTGGCAAACGGGGCTGTTGGCGGAGGTCGAAGAACTCAAGCAACGGTTTGTGACCGCAAGAACACGGGCAGCGAATCTGAGCTTATCGGCGAAGAATGGAAACTACTCGCAAGTTAGTGCGCTTGCCACTGGGCTTGAAAACTACGCGATTAGTTTGTCTCCATTGATCGGTCGACTCTCGTTCGTTGAGCAGCAAATCGCCGAAGGCAACATGGAAAGGGCGAAGCAAGAACTGTCGCTTTTGGATGCTGACCTGAAAGCCATAACGTTGAAAAAAGCGTTGTTGGAACGTGAAATAGACGACGCTATTGTCGAGCCAGAGAGCTAACATGTATAGAAGCTAAGTCGAGCTGGTGAATAACCTAGTCACTCGTGTTTTTAAACCGCCACTCGTGGCGGTTTTTTCATTTGAATTGATAAATAATCATTAAATATCAGTAGTATAAAGTCTATTTACTCGCATGAAATAGACGTCTTATTATGCTCGAAATGAAAGCATATTCATAAGTGAGAATGATTGAAACTCAAATGCATTATTCGAGCGTCGAATGTGATCAAGGTATACCTTCACAATGTTAAAGGTTGTTTTATAGAACTGTTGTGGCATAAAACGAAAAGAAAGCGCTTTCTTTTCAATTTAAAGCGCGTATTCAGCAACAAAATTGGGTAAATAAATAAGCGCTGTTAATTTAACACACTGATAAATCATCATTTTTAGTACCAATTAAATCGCGAAGAGATGGAAAACCACGGAGAGTCGCGATTCACACTAAGTCCATAGGGAGTGGGAAAGTGTCAAATATCTACAAAGCAGGATCCGCATACCAGTTTGAGCATGAAGGTGTCAGTGCTCTGCGTGCGCAGACACGTGATCTTGTTGACAACAAAATTCATGGATTGTCGTTTAGCCCATATATCGACGGTCAAGGCCCTGGTACTGAAATCAGTGATGAGCAAATTCGCGAGCGCTTGGAGATAATCCGCCCGTATGTGAATTGGGTTCGTTCGTTTTCTTGCACAGAAGGCCATCAAAACATTCCAAGAATCGCCCGTGAACACGGTTTAAAAACCATGGTTGGCGTTTGGATTCATGGTGATAGAGAAAAGAACGAGATCGAATTGGCGAATGCCATTGAAATCGCACAGCAAGGCTATGTAGATGTACTTGCTGTTGGCAATGAAGTGATGCTTCGTGGCGAGCTTAGCGAAGACGAGTTGGTGGATTACATCAACCGCGCTAAGGCGGCGTGCCCAAATGTGGAAGTGGGTTATGTAGACGCTTACTTCCTGTTTGAAAACTACCCACGTGTTGCTGATGCTTGTCAGGTCATCTGCACCAACTGTTACCCCTTCTGGGAAGGTTGTCCTATCGAGTTTGCTGTGCCGTACATGAAAGAAATGTATCGCCGTGCGCAAGCTGCGGGGAAAGGAAAACGTGTGATCGTTTCCGAAACGGGCTGGCCAGATCAAGGTGTTGCAGAGCGTGGTGCTGTGCCATCAGAACAAAATGCATTGCAATACTTCATCGACACATACAAGTGGGCGAAAGAAGACGATATTGAGGTCATCTACTTTTCCTCCTTTGATGAAGCTTGGAAAGTAGAAGACGAAGGTGCCGTAGGTGCTTACTGGGGGCTGTGGGATAAAGACGGGAATTTCAAATATACCGAGTAACTCGGGTACGTCGGTCTCCATAGCCACATCAAAAGAGACGGGAGCACGCTATACACTCCCGTGTCTTATAAAAAGAGAAAGGAAATAAGTTCATGGAACTGAGAAACGCCATTTGTTATTCAGGGTACCGAGAAGGCCAAAATCCCCGTGAAGGGATTTATCCAAGCTATGACGAAGTCAAAGAAGATCTTCAGATTTTGTCAAAGAATTGGGGCGCACTCCGACTCTATGATTGCAGCCATCACGCAAGATTGGTGTTGGATGTTATCGAGAACGAAGGAATGGATTTCAAAGTGATGCTCGGCGCGGACGTTGCTGCTGAAATGAATAACCCTGGGTGCCCATGGGGCGCGCAATTTAGTGAGGAAGAACTCGCTGCGAATCGTCAGAAAAACAGCGAAGAAATCGACCGCTTGATCGCGTTAGCAAACGAGTACCCTGACAGCGTGGGTTATGTCTCTGTCGGTAATGAAGCGAGTGTTGAGTGGACGGATCATCTGATCTCAGTTGAAAAACTGGTTGAACATGTTCAACGCGTTAAAAACGCAATCGCACAACCTGTGACATTCTGCGAAAACTATGTGCCATGGACCTACAAGCTAGGCGCATTGGCAGAAGCGTTAGATTTCATCTCTGTTCACACTTACCCAATTTGGGAATACAAGACCATTGATGAAGCGCTTGAATACACCAAGCAAAATTACTACGCAGTAAGAGATTGCAACCCAGGTAAGCCTGTTGTAATTACTGAAGCAGGTTGGGCAACAGCCTCAAACGGTCGTGGTATCGAAGCATGGAATGCGAATGAGGAACTACAAGCTGCTTACTACGCACAACTGCTGGAATGGACACGCGCAGAAAACATTCTGACCTTTGTTTTTGAAGCGTTCGATGAGCCTTGGAAAGGGGATTCGCACCCAGAAGAACCAGAAAAACACTGGGGCTTGTTCAAGGTAGACCGCACGCCAAAGCTGGTGATGCAGTCGCTGTACGGTGAAGTTGAACCGGCATAAGTTTGATTGTGCTGATGACCGAATAAGTCAGAGCCAAACAACAATGAAAGGGCGGCATTAAGTCGCCCTTTCTTTATATAAAAAACATGAAGAACGTTCATTCTTCATTTGTTTGTAGTAAAACTGCAGCAATATAATAATACGTATAAATGATAGGGTGCTTGTTTCGGCACGGCTAGAGCGCGACGGGCCCGTTGTAAGTAAAAAGTTTGTTGATTTAGGGAAAGAAAATGACACATCCAACATGGGAACTGACTGTCGAAAAAGGCGCATTGATCCTGACACCCTGTCCGGGAACAAAAGGTGAAGGGCTAACGGAAAGTCTTGAGCAATTGCAACGTCAAGGCGCAACCGTCATCGTTACCGCGATTAACCATGAAGAAATGGCTGATAAAAACGTTGCTGCATTGGGTGAAGAAACCCAGCGCTTGGGCATGCAGTGGTTCCATGTGCCGATTGAGGATGATTGTGCACCTGCTGAAGACTTTGAGAAAAACTGGAAGGCGAGCCGAGAGGCACTTCACCAAGCCATCGAAAATGGTAACAAAGTTGTGATGCACTGCATGGGCGGTTCAGGGCGCACAGGTTTACTTGCTGCACATTTACTTCTAGAGCGTAACTGGGAGCTTGAAGATATCGTCCGTGAGGTGCAAGCACTTCGCCCAGGTGCATTTACCAAACCGCTTCAAGTGGAATATATTGGTACACTTGTTGAATAAACATTGAAATAAATCCATGTTTATAAAAAGGCTGCTTTATGCAGCCTTTTTTAATTTTTTAATTTCATCCATTAAAGATGTCATCAATGATACAAAGTGAGTTTTCAAATGATGAATAATATGGCGGTGCGGAAATGTATATCGCACGTATCTATTCTAATAAAGCAAACTTCTATTTTGATAACGGTAGTGCTAGGTGTATTAAAACTCTAATGCTCATTGTTGAATAGGAATATGCAATTATATTAAAAAGGAAAGTAGTACCCGAATTCAACTGCGAAGTGCGACACTCTCCAATATCAAGCAGCCAATACCAT
>JBELME010000059.1:0-17868 GCA_042096095.1 Enterovibrio sp. | reverse complement strand
CTTTTTGGCCCGCTTCATTAATGATCAAGTTACCCAGCTCTTCGACGCTGGTAAATTCACCGGTTGGGTGAATGCGAATGTATTCGTCACCAATGCGCAGCGCGCCCGCGTTACCGACTAAGTTTTGCGTGGAAAGGAGGTTATCAATCGTGTCTGGCGACAGCCCAAGGTTCGATAAACGACGCATGGAGATCTCGATAAAGACCTGTTCTTGCTGCGTACCCGTAACTTGTACCTTTCCAACACCTTCAACTAACTCAAGGTCTCGACGGAGAAAATCGACATAATCTTCAAGCTCTTGGTAGGAATACCCCTCACCTGAAACGGCCAACAACACCCCGAACACATCACCAAAATCATCGATCACCTGAGGCGTATTCACGCCGGGCGGTAAACTGCCCCGCAAGTCGTTAACTTTCCGCCGTAATTCATCCCAAATCTGTGGCAGATCATCAGGCCCATAGTTGTTCTTCATGGTGACCGTAATTTGCGACAAGCCGCGGCTCGAAATAGAGGTTACTTCATCCACATACACCAGCTGCTGCACCGCTTTCTCGATGGGATAAGTCACTTCTTCTTCGACTTGTTGCGGTGTCGCATCGGGGTAACTGGTGATAATCAATGCATCTTTGATTGTAAAGGCAGGATCTTCTAATCGCCCCAACCCAAAAAAGGCTTGGGTGCCGCCAATCAGGAAGATTAGCGTCAACATCCAACTGATTACCTTATTGTTTATAAAGTAACTGGCAATCGTCTGCTTCATTGGTCAATGTCCTTTTTCTCGATGACGTTTACTGACTGGTCTGCACGGAGGCGATTCACGCCCGTCGAGACAATGCGGTCGCCCGACATCACCCCTTCAGTAATCAAAATGCCAGAAGGCGTTAAATTGCCGACCGTGATGCTTCGCTTCTCTAGCGTATTGTCATCTTTTACTATCCAAACAAACTTATTGCTCTTGTCTAACGCATCACCGTCTTCGTTAAACACAGTTTCAATCGGCACCTCGATGAGTTGTGCCCTGTCGTCATATAAGCTGATTTCATCCACCACCACTTCAACCGTCATGCCATCGAGAATGAACTTGTCTTTTGGCATCGGCATGGTCAGCGTTACCATGAAGGACCCTGTTTCAGGATCGGGCTGGGCGGTAAATTCTTTAACCGTTGCGCGGTATTCCATGCCATCGTCGGTTTGAACCTTAGGTCGAATATGTTGCGTGTTCTCTTCACGGCTTTTGCCGCCGTTTCGCGTAAACATCACATCGGGCACCTGAATGCGCACATCCACCTGACTCGCATCATGGATGTTCAAAATGGTTTGGCCGATAGACACATTCTCAAATGCTTGGGTAGGCACACGGCTGATAACGCCATCCAAAGGCGCGGTCAGTTTGGTATAGGACAGTTTAAGCTTGGCCAAATCTAAATCTGCTTTGGCGATTTGTCGTTGAGCAGCGAGTTCATCGAACTGAGATTTCGCCAACAGACCTTTATCAACCAGTGGTTTAGAACGACGATATTGGCTGTCTGACACATTGAATCGCGCTTGGGTATTGTCCACTTCCAGCTGGTAACTCGTTGGATCGAGCGATGCAAGCACATCCCCTTTCTTGACGATGTCTCCCGGTTTCACATTGATGGCATTGATCTCTCCTGCCACCAAGAACGACAGCTCAGCTCTGTCAGCCGCCGCTGCGATGGCAGGGAAATGCAAGCGCGCATCGTTTTGTCCATCACCCACCATTAAAACATCAACATTTTGCAGCGCTTTTTCCGTCGCCACAGGCGCTTCATTGCACCCAACGAGGGCAAGCGCAATGGTTGGCACCAAGGATTTGATGGCAAATTGATTAATACACTTCATCATTCTTACAGCCCTCGCTCCTTAACCCACGGATACACCACCATGCCTTCATCTAGGCCGTTGATTCCGTTAATAACAATGGTATCGCCACTTTCAAGCCCACCGATCAGCTTGTTACCCTCTAAAGAGACAGACACTTTCGATACTGTGCCATCCTCTGCGACGCGCCATACCATGGTGCTTGCTCCGTCAGTTTCAATGGCGGTGTCTGGAATGATGTTTTGGCTTGCCCCAGGTAAGGTTGCCGTCACTTGTGCTGCCATGCCCGGTAAAACGTTCACGTTAGCAGGACGCGGCAAGGACACCGTAATTCGGTAAGACGCTGTGGTTGTGTCCGCTTCGGTATCCACTTCTTTCAACGTGGCAGGGAAGCTGCTTCCTGGGTATGCATCAAAAGAAATCAACGGCTGGTGGGTCGCCAATTCTGATTCAGAGTTGAAGTAACCGAAAAGACGTTCAGGAAGTTGAAAGCTCACGTTAATCACATCCTTGGTTTGGATGTTCATTACCGGCTCCATGGCGTTAACGAACTCATTGCGCTCTTTCACTCGCAGTGAGATCGTGCCGCTGTAAGGCGCTTTCAACGTGGTGTAGTCATAGTTTGATTGCGCAAGGTCTAAACCTGCTTTGGCTTCACTCAAGCTCGATTTCGCGCTATCAAAATCTTGCGCCGAGATGACATTGGTTTTCTTTAACTTCACCGCACGATCATATTGCACTTTAGAGAGACGGTAACTTGCCTTTGCTTTCGCCAGCATCAGACCGTATTCATCTTTATCTAACTCTGCAAGCACATCACCCACGACCACATCTAGCCCTGATAATGCAGGCATGTCTGTGATCTCTCCAGAGACGCGGAACGCCAGCACAGCTTGGTCATCTGCTTCCACAGTGCCTGAGAAGGTGCGGTTTATGTCGCCATCCCCAATAGAGACGGTCATCATTTTGGCAGGTCTTGCTTCGGGTTCTGGTACGGGGGGCTCTTCACTGCATGCGATGAGTGATAACGAGATAAACGCTATCGTCAGCGTTCGTTGCATTGGACTCTCCTTTTCGCGAAATAGTTATCCTATGCGCAAAAAATCATAAGATGATCGAATTCAAGGCTCTTGGCGTCTTTTAGCTCGATGCTAATTATTTGCACATACTATTCACGGTATAAATATAATTATTAAAACTTAGTCATTTCCGCCAACTACACCAATATTCCGTACACAAATGAAGAAGATTCGTTAACTTCGCGTGACGTTCTGTCAAATGTTCCGAGAATTGAGAAAAGGTGATTGGGAAAAATAGAGGCGCATCAACAATGCAACAGAGAAAGTAACAATGGGAGAGACATGACATTGGCATGGGATTCGCTAATGAGACGATACCAGGGGATAAACACCCAACGGAATAAAGCGAGAGAGATATGTAACTCAATGACAATTAGCAGAGAGGCAGAAACAGAAGAAGACAGCGCCGTCAAACAGCGCCGAGGGCTTCTACTTCGCGGACAATGGCACGTGCATTCTGGTTGAGTAAGGGCAGATAAGCACGTAACGCATGAATATCATCAGAGGGGTACTTTTCGATCTCAAGGCAGAGCGTAGAGAGCTCAGACGCGCCTATCATGGCAGCCGCCCCTTTCATGCGATGAGCAATTTTTCTCAAACTGGTGAAATCCTCTTCATTCAGTGCGACTTCAAAGGCATCAATGTCACTAATTTGCGTCTTGACGTACTTACCCAGGATGCGTTGAATCATTTCTTCGCTATCGCCAATTTGGTCGCGGATTTGATCAAGGTTGATTTTCGATTCACTCGCGAGCGCTTCTTCATCTTGTTCAATGGAAGCAATGTCCGCTTGAGGGACAAACTTGTTTTCAAACTCAGTGAGATTGACGTCTATTCCAACAAAATCAGGTTGTACCTCGCGATGAATTTTATCGTTAGGCACATATAACAGCATCAGATTGACCAACTGGTCTTTGGTAAATGGTTTCGCCAAATGCGCGTTCATGCCTGCAGCCAAACAACGCTCTGCATCACCAGATAATGCATTCGCAGTAACTGCAATGATGGGTGTGTCACTGTCGAATTTTCGAATGCGTTGCGTAGCTTCAAAACCGTCCATTTCTGGCATTTGGCAATCCATGAGAATCAGGTCATAAGGATAGGCTTTATGTTTGTCCAAGGCGACACGGCCGTTATCCGCCAATGTGGAATTGCACCCTAAGCTTTGCAGTACAAGCACCATCAAATCTTGATTCACCAAGTGGTCTTCCGCAATCAGCACGTTCAGGCCGTCAAACCGCACTGCGCCTTCCTTAGCACCATTATCTTCAAAGGTTGGCAACTCTTTGTCTGCACAAAGCACATGGTAAAGCACTTCAGGGCTGATGGGGTTAATCAAACATGGAATGCCTTGCCCTTCCACCAAGCCATCATGGCTGATCAAAATGGCGGAGGATGACGCACTAATGGCAGCATGCACTTCACCCGCCACATCTTCATCAACAAACAAAATCGCGCTGCTCGCCACTTCTGTCGGCAGTTCAGATTCTGGTGAATATTGGGTAACAGTGAGACCCAGCTCTGTAAGGTAGGATTTGAACACCAACATTAATTGGTCATCACGTGTTGCAACCAGCGCGTGTTGCTCAAGCGTATCGCTAAGTGGCGGCAAGCTACTGAATAGGGTTTCTGGATGGTTCTCCAGCCCTTTCAAAGGGACATCAACAGTAAAAGTGGTTCCCATTGCATCGCGGCTAGAAACACGAATGTCGCCATCCATCAAATCAACCAGTTTGCGGCACACTGGTAAACCGAGACCGGTGCCCTGATAAGAGCGGCTGTAAGAGCTATCCACCTGCGTGAAGTTTTCGAAAATCGTATCGAGTTTATCCGCTGGAATGCCAATACCCGTGTCAATCACTTCCAATCTGAGCCACGGCGCTTTGTCCACCTCAATTTGGCTGACGTGCACCATGATTGAACCTTGCTTAGTGAACTTCACCGCATTGCCCACCAAGTTCAAAATCACCTGCTTGTAACGCACCTGATCAAGCATCATCCAGCGCGGTAAGTTCGGTTCAATGAAGCAGTGTAGGCGTAAGTTCTTCTCAACGGTTTTGGCGTGAAACACCACCAGCGCTTCGTGAACAAGATCAGGCAACTCGCTCTCTGTTTCGAACAACTGCATTTTACCTGCTTCAATTTTGGTTAAATCCAACACGTCATTGATGATGTTGAGAAGCGCATTGGAAGAATGCACCAAGGTATCCACAAAGTAAGATTGCTGTTGGTTCAACGAGGTTTCACGGAGCAAATTCGACATACCCACAATGCCATTCATTGGCGTACGAATTTCGTGGCTCATCATGGCGAGGAAATTGGTTTTGGCTTCATTAGCACGCTCCGCATCTTCTTTCGCTTTGACCATCTCACTCGAGATCAAATCATTAAGTTTTTTCTGGCGGACAAAGTTAACCATCGCACTCAAGCTCGAGAGAACAGGCTCAATCCATGATTGCAAATCGTCATCGTAATTCGTTGATTCGTCGAACAAACACACCACACCCACCAATTGGTTTGACAGGAACAATGGCATACTGAGGGCATTAATGATCAGCTTATTGTTGTTGGTCGCAAGGCCCGCCACTTGAAGGCTACGGCTACCCTTTTTGGTTTCTATCACGTCAGTGACGACATTTTTCACAAACCCTTCTGACACATAGCCATTTGCGATTAAACGCGTTTGAGAAAGGATTCGGTAGTTATCTGGCGCCTCATGGTCCAGCTCGACAATCAAACCGTGATTACTTTCACCGATTTTAAGCAGGATCTTGAGCACTTCTTTGAAGCTATGGTGGAAATCTTCACTGGCGAGGAATTTGTCTTGCAGCGTTTTCACCGCAGAAAACAGCTCAGCCCCTTTCGACACTTTAATCTTGTCGAGGTACTGCTCAGTAATGTCGCGAATGATGGCGACTTGAAGCTGCTCGTCATTAACGGCGATTTTGGTCGAACGCACCTGAATAATGACCTTGTCATTCGCGCGCATCAATTCGTAGTTTAGGCTCTTGGTGTTGAAACCGTACAAAGCTTGCGAGAAGTAAGCGCGCGAGTCCGGCACAACCTTAGCAATAATGTCGGAGAGAGAGACATCTTCATCATTGACGTCATCCACCTCAAACAGCCGTCGTGCTGCCTCATTCAATGTGGATACGCGGTGGTCGTCCGCCAACACCACCAAGCCGTCGTTGTAGCTATGAATAATGGTGTTGAGGTAATTCTTACTGGATTCGATTTCTTTAATGGCGCGGGCGTATTTCCAAATCAAAAACATGATCATCAGATCGAGCAAAAATACCTGTGCGATGCCTGATACGATTTCTGATGTCAGGGTGCTTTCAATGGGGCGCGGGTCTTCATAAATGATTAGCTCGCCCACAGGACGGGGTTTATCCAAATCATTGTAGATGAGCGGATAAACATGGAGTTTAAACTCGTTGTCTACCCTGCCATCCTTTGGTGACGTGATATGACGAAAGTTATCGTCTTTGGCGACAACTTCAATGCGATACACAAAGCGGGAAGCAGATTCGCTTTCAATGTCCTTAATGACGGTTTCAAAATCAAAATTCCACAATTGATTCGGCAAACGATAGGACAGACGCATCGCGATGGATGACAATTCATTGTCAAGTTCACCGTACAAACGATCATGTGTTTTGTAATAGTTGAACATCCCAAACAGGCTCAAAATCAGCGTTCCGCTGACAATCAGCACCACTGCTAGTTTGGTTCTCATTGTTACCGTCATATCTGTGTTAGACCTGCATACTGGCGGTTATATCTGCCGTGCTGGATCGGGCTGCTTCAAAGTCCTTCAACACGGCTTTATCACTTAATTTCAGCTGGTTGCACCAATGAACCAATCCATTCCAGTTTGCCTGATCAATGTCATGGCTCATTTGCAAAAGATGCCCGTAAATCCCCTCTTTGTTTACCAAAGCACGTTTCACGTCATTTGAGAGATCAAGTTGAGCCACAATATCAGCCATAGGTTTACTCAACATGACATCCAATAAAGAAAACGCCCCCACGATAAACGCCTCATCAGGATTAAAGGCGCTGTCTTCAATGGATAACATGGAATAAAACGTTGCCCGAGACAGTGCCGCATTTTGAAGCTGCGCGGCATGCTGATGATTCAGGTTAGACATAATAAGCAAAGATACCAAGCGTCTAAGTGCCTGAACCCCCAGATAAACAACAGCTTGTCGAGGATTTGAGATTTTACTGGTCTTGGTTTTCGCCAAAATGTTCGCGCTGGCAATCACCTTATAAAGCAGAGAGACATCTTTCGAAATCACCTTGGTTAAGGTGTCGATGTCATCGGGGTTTTTATTGATGATGATGCAAATATCCAGCAATGACATCACGGATGGCGCAACATCTTCTGAACGTACAATTTGAGGTTTTTCAAAGAAATAGCCTTGAAACAATGCAAAGCCATAAGATTGGGCCGCTTCTAACTCTTCTTGCTTTTCCACTTTTCGGGCAAGGAAAACCTGTTGCGGGTACTGGGAAATCGTGTATTCCCAATCAGCCGGATTATCTCGCTCCATGCTGATACTTAAAATGTCGATGAGCTCTAAATAGTTACGCCATTCGTTTTTGGTGACTTTTCCATCCATCAGAATGCGATACCCTTCCGTGCGAAAAGAACGCAATTTACTCACGAGTTCAGCAGTTGGTGAACAATCGTCCGTAACGGCAATAATCAGATGCTGGCTTGGCATAGATAGCGGAATTTCATCAAGTAGCGAGGACTCTCCAAAGCTCACTATGTAGCGTGTAAGTTTCTGCTTGGAATTACTCGCGAGGAAATTCGCACTCAGGATCCGCGATGTGGCCGTGTCTTCATCAATGGAGGGGAATTTGTTTTCTAACCCTTCACGGAAAAGCAACTCACTGCCCCAATGTTGCAATTCATTGTCAAAGATTGGTTGACATGAAAAAAAAATCTCAGCCACGCTTTCTCTATCCCGTTAGTAAGACACACTTTAAAGTTAGACCAAAGTTGATTTTTTTCCTTCTTTTTCCGTTAAATAGCGCCATTTATGGAGGGGGTTAAAACTAAAACTGTAAAGAGAATAACCATAATACAAGGAAGCCAATTGACTTCCCTTTTTAAGATTCAATCAGTTACAGAATTTTATACGGTTAAATTAAGCAAGTTCTTCTATTCTAAATGGAATACGCTGAGGTTTGTTACTAAAGCCACTCACTGTCACATTTTCAATGGCGCCTTCATCACCATCGACTTGTGCCCAAAGGAACGACCTTTTGTTCAAAGCCTCACCTTGCTCAAACAGGTAACGGTATTTACCGCCTTGGTAACAATGTAAGTAGGAAGCGAGCGCCCCTGCCGCACTGCCTGTCGCAGATTCTTCATCAATGCCCACGGCTGGCGCAAAATTTCGGCAACGCGCGGAAATGTCAGACTCGGCGGGTGTAATCGCAAACACATGAATGGCGACCGTATTCGACGCAAGATTAAATACTTTAATGGCATCCAGATCTGGGTTGACCTTATTCAGCAAGGCTTCATCAATCAAAGGCACAATAATGTCAGACATGCCTGTCGAAACCGCTTGAACAGGTAAACCCGTCGCAAGAATGTCTTCACTGTGTAGACCAAGTAATGGGGCGATTTCTTCGGGGGTAAACTCAGCACCAAACGTTGGACGTGCTTGCCCCATAGTGATACGTCCATCGATTTCAATCTCAATGCTCAGCACACCCACGTTGGTCTCTTGCAAATACTTACCCGCGGCAATCTTTTCAGTTTTAAACAAGGTGGAGAAAGTGGCGACAGTGGCATGCCCACAAAAGTCGACCTCTTCGGTTGGGGTAAAGAAGCGAACGCGAAAATCCGCCTTTTTCGATGAAAGAACAAACGCGGTTTCCGAATGACCGAGTTCAGCAGCAATCGTCTGCATCTGTTTAGCGTCTAACGATTGGGCATTTAAAACAACACCTGCGGGATTGCCGCCTTGGTTATCAGCGACGAATGCGTTGACTACGTAGACTTCAATTACATCTGCCATAAATACCTTCCTTTGTTTTTTCTTATTTTCATCTCGCCAACTATCATTTGTTACAGTGTTACATAAATTTGAAAAACACAAGAAATTGAACAAAAACCGTGTCTCAGCGTGTGCTCTAGCCCCTTTTCAACACTTTGATGTGCCCAAATTTGTTTGCGTTTCGACAACTAAATACGTGTTAACCCCGTCTCTGGGTGTCTCTTTGCTTGATAGCGTTGAGACTTTTTCCTTAAAATGGACGTCACATTGAAATTGGGTCTTATAGATATGATCGATTTAGAAAACTTGATGAAAGACGCGCCTGAGCGCGAACCTGACCTTCCTTTGCCTTCGATGGAAGAACAAAAGCGCATTGTTGCAGAATTGAAAGCGCTTGAAGAGAAAGGCGAACTGACGCCTGAGATTCTTGAAAAGTACTTCGGCGGCAAAACAACGCACTAAGTTTGCATTGCTGACTCGCTTTGATGAAACGCGCCCCATGGCGCGTTTTCTGTTTTTCCCGCGATATCTTTGCAACTGCCTATGAGCGGGGGTCGCCATACACAATCACGCCTCACTTCGTTGGCGTCACCTCTGGCGCTGGCCTCAAAATATTCTCGAACTGCGTCTCTGCTGCAAACATCGACGCCGCCAGTGCATTCAGCCTATCCACACTGATTTGTTTCGCCACACTCTCAGGATCCAGCAGCCCTTCTATGCCATATCCCCAAATGCCATAACGGGCAAGCGCACCAACCACTCGGTGACTGTCTCTGGTCATGCTGTTTATCTCTCGGGTCAACTGAACCCCTGCATTGATCTTTTCTTGCTGCGTAACGGGACGAATCAGCTCGGCTTGTATCGCCAGCCACCGCCTTTGCAATTCATCTTCGCGCTTTGGATCAATCAGCGCCGTGAACGTCGCGACAAGTATCTTCTCACCGTCCCATGTCCATGCTGAAAAATACGGATCATAGTCGAATCCATGTCGCTCTCGCATGATGGCGTTGTATCGCGCTTGCATGACGCGATTGAGCATATCTTCTGCGAAGAACTGTTCCACATCGCGATCCTCAACCTTCAATACATAAATTTTCTCTATGTAAGTGCGGTACTCCGGTGACGTCGCCACCACAACACGCCCACCTTTCGTGCGTAATGTTGGGGATGATGAATCTGAAGACGCTCTATCCGTCGTTAATCCGCCCAAATACTTGCCAGTCAGGTGCTGTATCACGCTTGGAGGTAAATCCGATGCGACGTAGATTTTCATGTCACCGAGATCGGCGAACAGCCGCTGATAAACATCAACCACATCGGTAAAGGTTAACTGCTCGTAATCTTCTAGGTTGAGCCGTGACTCATAGGAATCATCAGGGTACATAAGCTGCAACGACGCGTGTTCAAACTCATCGTAGGGTGACGATTTCACACTGTTTAAACGGGCGAGGAGCCGCGACTTTTCTCGATAAAATGCTTCTTCATCAGGGGTAATGTGTTCAATCATCAAACGAAGTGCATTCAGTGATTCCGCCAAGGTATCGCTGCTGGTAGACAACGCGATATTGTGCGCCGTGCTATACACAGAAGGCACGATGGAAGCACTGAGGCCATCAAGGTGGTGATAAAAATCGTTGAGGTCGATGCCGTCAACGTCGCCCCGTCGATAGGTTTCGTACAACATGTCAACCGCGGCTCGTTCTCGACGTGTTAGCGATGACAGGCCACCCCTCGCCTGCAACACAACGTGGCTATACCCTGTTCCATCATCCATTTGATAGAAAGTGCTCTGCACCCCATTGGGTAACGACCATTGATACAGATCCCGCGCGACAGCTTTAGGGGCTGAACTCTCTTTCACCGTGGTTGTAGGTTGCGGTATTTGAACCTGTTTATACTCGATACGTAACGCCTCACCAGTTTGCGCGACAGCCTCAAAGAACGCGCGTTTGAGCGCATCGGCGCTCGCCAGTGATTCACCTCTGCCATACGCGATGGTCAGTGACATCTTGGATGGGGAAAGCAGTTCATCTAAACGGGCATTGATGTCCTCACGGGATAAGGTCTCAAGGAAGCGTTGAAAGTTGTCGTTTTCTTCAAAAGCATCTTGCGGCAAGCGATTAATATACAGATTCGATACGGCGTTTTCGGCCTTATCGAGCGAGGAATAACTGTCCATGGAAAAATCGATGTTCTGGTATTGTTCAAACAATAACTGGAACTCACTCTCGCCAATGCCTTTGTCCCGCAGCGAGGCGAAGTCTCGTGCTACCGCCTCCAGCACATCGTCTCGCACTTGTTGGTTATGATCGACAGTGAACTCATACACATTCCAACCAGGCACAAACGACACGTTGCTGTACACGCCGTTATTGTTAATTGCGCGTCGGTCGAGTTGTTCATTGAGCCGAAGTTGAATCGCATCCGTCACCATCCAATCAAGCCAACGCATGCGTTGTTCTTTTAGTGTGCTTGCGGGCATGTATCGCCCTTCTTTGATGTTCACGACAATGGCGGGTGACTGACCTTGCTGACCAAACACCGTCAATGGGTACTGAAACGCCTCACCCACATCTGGCAAAGTGTGACGTTCAGGGAAGGCGCTTTCTGTCGGCAATGACGCAAAATCTTGATGAATCACTTGCTGTAATGCCGGCGCATTCATGTCACCGACCACGATTAATTGCATGCGATTCGCGCTATACCATTTTTTATAAAAACGACTGAGTGATTCGGCGCTTGCCTTTGTTAACGTTTGTTCGGTGCCGATGGGGTCTCGCTCTACATAGGGCGTTCCGTTCAGCACATCGTCATACACTCGAAGCTGCCATGACGATTGGGCTTTGTTGTCCAACCTCCATTCGCCGAAGATCACCGCTATCTCGTCTTTCACCGCCTGTTCATCCAGCGTAATACCATCACCAATGTCTCTAAACCAACGCAGCGCATCGTCAAGCTTTTCATCGTCGGGCAGCGACAGTTGATACATGGTACGGCCGTAATCGGTCACGGCGTTGATGTCTGGCCCAAATTGCACACCAACAGCAGCAAAGGTTTTAAATACGGAATTGTTCGGGAAGTGTGTTGTGCCATTGAACGCCATGTGCTCAATGAAGTGGGCATATCCGCGCTCTTCTTCACGCTCATTAAGGCTGCCGACGTTGACGATAAGGCGTAGCTCTACATCCTGCCCTTCAATGGGATACAAATGGTAGCGAAAACCATTGGGTAGGGTTTCAGAAACCCAATGCTGATCGGTCGTTAATGGCGGAGAAACGGAAAGAGACGAGCAACCAACCAGTAGCAAAACCATCAATAAAGAGGGAATGCGAAAGCGCATGGCGTTTCCTAAATAAATTCTTTTATTCTTTAAGACATAGGCAACAGGGGAATAATTGCAATGACAGACGCCTGATTACGGGTAAAAACCGTGGTCTGAGGTATCAAATACGAAAAACGAGCGATGTACCCAGTAACCTGAAGGTGCATGAGTAGACATATCGCCCGTTTCTTAGTGCTGCTTTTTTACAAACTCGCTAACCGCTTTACGCCAACATCAGCGAGTTATAGTGGCAAAGCATCGGTTTTCGCGGCACAAATGAAATCGTTCTTGTGAAGCCCTTTGATTTTGTGGGTCCACCATGTCACGGACACTTTTCCCCACTCCAACAGTATCGCGGGATGATGCCCCTCAGCCTCAGCAAGCGTTGCAACCTCATTAGCAAACGCCCACGCCAGCTTAAAGTTTTTGAACGTGAATTCACGGTGTAGCTGCTCAATACCGTCAACGGTGATCACTTCCCAATCAGGAATACCCGTCATGAGTGTTGACGCTTCATCTTGTTCGACACGCGGCGCATCAGCTCGGCACGCTTCGCATTGCAATTCATGTAAATCTGTCATGGTTTCCTTCCCTATTGCGCCATTTTGACGGGGTATAACGCTGAATGTAGGCCCAACGCCATGGCTTGATGCACGCAGGCCATTAAATCCATGTGCGTAAAGCTAAACAGTGTTTCGAGATCACTGAGCGTAAAATAGATAGGTTGCAAAATATCGATACGGTAAGGCGTTCTCATCACATCTACGATGTCGAGCGGCTTGTAGATTGCTTGCTCACAGGAAAAGGCATAGTCCGTTTCTGCGGGTGACGACAGAATCCCGCCACCATAAATGGAACGCTTCCCTTTGTGTTGAATCAAACCAAACTCTACCGTGAACCAATAAAGCCGGGCTAAATACACCCGCTCTTCTTTCGTGGCTGTCACACCTAAACGGCCATAAGTCTGAGTAAATGCGGCAAACGCAGGATTGGTTAACATGGCGCAGTGTCCAAACACCTCGTGGAAGAAGTCTGGCTCTTGCAGGTAATCCATGTCTTTCTCCGTGCGTAAAAACGTCGCGACGGGGAATTTCTTTTCAGACAGCAAAGTAAAGAAACGGTCGAAATCAATCAACGCAGGGACAGGCTCGAGTTGCCACCCTGTGGTATCCCCCAACACCATATTGATGTCGGCGATTTGTGGAGCATGATGATGGGGAAGATCCAGCAAATCCAGGCCATCAAAATACGCGCTGCAGGCTTTGCCTTTTATGCAATTTAACTGGCGTGAAAACAAGTGCTCCCAGACGCCGTTTTCATCAGAAGTCCAATGTATTTTCCCGAATGCATCGAGGGGCTTTGACGCGTATTGACGTGTTTTCATTTCACGCCTCCCAAGAATTTCCGTGCCTAAATCTACGATAGACAGCCACGTTTCATTCGTCAGCAAAACGGCGAGGATACGGTATGAAACAGTGTAATTTTTTATTTACGAATCAGTAAATATCAGGAGTCCAGCGAATTTTTCATGTCAATTTAGTTTTCACGTTTTCCAGATAAGTTGTCCATTCTTGAGACAATCGTGGCAGGAGATCACAATAATTCGATATCTTAATAAATGTTTGTTTTTGGAAAGCGATTCTTTAACGTAAGATTCCTCCCAGTGATTTTAGAGGTAGGAAATCAGTGGTAAAGCACCTAAGGACAAGAAGTGATTTTGAAAAGTGCCTGAGAGCCGGAGACAACGGCGAACTCACGGCTACTTTTAATGGATTTCATCTTCGCAGCGTTTACCAACCCATTTTTCGAAGAGACAATTCTATCCTCGGTTTTGAAGCGCTCGTGCGTGTTCAAGACGAACAAGGCCAAAATATTTGCCCCGCAGAGCTCTTTCGCTACCTCTTACCCACCGATGAAGAATTTGCCGACCAAATTAGCATCGATAAACTCGCCGCGTTATCCACTTAAGAAACTTCGCCAAACACGCAGGACAGCATTCGATTTTCCTCAATATGCTCCCTTCATCAGCCGTCGCCTCCATCGAAAAATTCGCCAGCCAACAGTTGATGGTCGGACGCCTTGCCGAACTTGGCATTCCTCGCGCTCACGTTATTCTTGAGGTGGTTGGACACCTGCACGATGACAGCAAACGCCTTTCTTTTGCTACGCATCAATCCGTCGAAAACGGCTTTAAAATTGCCATTGATGATTATGGTGTTGCAGGGTCGCAAGAAGAACGTGTTCGCCTAATGAACCCAAGCATCATGAAACTCGACCGCTCCCTACTGCAAAGCTACATTGAAGGCGATCCAAACCCAATGCACAGCGCCATTGCCCTAGCTAAAGAAGTGAACGCACAAGTCTTGGTAGAAGGCGTTGAAGATAAGCAAGAATACGATGCCGTCATGGCACTAGAGATTGATTACTTCCAAGGATTTTACCTAGGCATGCCAAAATCGATCAGTGAATACTTCCCAGCAAGCACCGTTGGCATGAGTTGCCCAAGCAGTGCCTGATTCTTCTCACTCCCATCACGCCGCACGCTCTGAATAAACATTGATCAATGCGTCTTAGCACCTAAAGCATTGTGCTCAGTCTGAAAGCCGACGAACGAGAATGTTCCTTTCTCTTTGTCTAGTCGTAGCGGCCAAGCTAGGGCTCCTACTATTTTCCCCCCTCGATCGCCCACTCTCTGTCCAACAACGCCCCCACCAACGCTAACGTTTTCCGTTGCCTACAATTAAATGCTAGAATCGCCGCCATCATTTTCGCGTTCGACACGGTGGTTCGTCCCCTTTCGACGGCGATAGACAAGTATTCAAAAGGCAATCATTCACATGATTAACAACACGATTCAGTGGTTCCCGGGCCACATGCATAAAGCACGTAAAGAAATTGAAGAAGTCGTACCTAAAATCGACGTCATCATCGAAGTGCTTGATGCGCGCATTCCTTTCAGCAGTGAAAACCCGCTTATCCGTCATATTCGTAAAGATAAGCCCGTCATTAAAGTGTTGAACAAGCGCGACCTCGCTGATCCGGAAATGACCGCACTTTGGCTTGAGCACCTTGAAAAAGAGCAAGGTGTAAAAGCCATGGCAATCACCACGGAACAAGTGAGTGAAGTGAATAAAATCATGGATCTTTGTCGTAAGCTTGCGCCGCACCGCGAAGAAATGGGTAAACACATTCGCACCATGATCATGGGTATCCCGAATGTGGGTAAATCCACCATCATCAATACCTTGGCGGGTCGTGTTGTTGCAAAAACCGGTAACCAACCCGCGGTTACGCGCCAACAACAACGCATCAATCTACAAAACGGTGTTGTGCTATCTGACACCCCGGGGATTTTGTGGCCGAAAGTAGAAAACCCACACAGTGGTTTCCGCTTGGCAGCGACAGGGGCGATTAAAGACACAGCAATGGAATACGATGAAGTTGCTTTCTATACCGTTGAGTACTTGGCAAAGGCCTACCCTGACTTGTTGAAAAGTCGCTACAACATGGAAGAATTACCAGAGAGCGATGTCGAATTGATGGAAGCGATCGGCGAGAAACGCGGTTGTTTGCGTGCTGGCGGTCGTATTGATTTGCACAAAGCGTCTGAGATCTTAATCAACGACCTTCGCAACGGTGCATTGGGCTTAATCACCCTTGAGCACCCAGACATGATTGATAGTGAACTTGTGGCCGTTGAAGAAGCTGCGGTTCGCAAAGCCGAAGAAAAAGCGAAAACGAAAGAAGAGCGTCGTAAGCGTTACCTTCGTAATAAGCGCTAATTCGCGAATTCTCTATACGAAAAAGCCCAGCACTTGCTGGGCTTTTTGCTCTGTAAGCTGCTGTTTTCTTTGCGACCGTGTGATGAGTTACTGTGAGATGAGTGACTGCGACGCCTCAACGTGTATTACACGCCAGCCAGTGTCCAAGCACACACGTCGGTGTCAGTAAGGCGCTCCAACTTCACGAGTGAGCGACGACGCATTTTGACGTGGGAGAGCAATTCAGGGAGCTGAGCAACAAACGTTTCGTTGCATGTCATGTAGAGGCGTTTCTTGGTTTCCATCGCCATATCGACCAGCTTGAGGAGATCGGGCGGCGTTAGCAGGTGAGCATCGTCTACGCCGATAAATGGGCAGTCTCTTTCAGACATCCCCGTCCACTCTTCATCGGTGATCCTTGTATCGCCACCACAGTAAGCAATTTTTGCTTTGGATACATCCAATACAAAAGGCTGCCCTAGGTATTGCTCGTACAAAAACTTCGTTTTCTCGGTTCGATTGGGGCCGACGATAAGGTTGATATCGTGGAGCGTGAGTTGATCTGCAACTTTGTACCAGAGCATGATTTCCCTATATGCAACTGAATGTTAGCGAATAAGGATTATCCTAATTGCGGTTTGCAACCATGTCCAACGTTATCCTGTCAAAATCACTGATAAGCAAGAGGTTCGCTTTGTGCCTCAATCACTATATTGGTGCTCACGGAGTTCGCGATAAAGCAGTGTTTATGGGCAAGTTTATGCATTTTGTCGATCATTGCCGACGATGGCATGTTATCACCGGAAAAACGTATTGTCGGCCTTAAAACAACGTCCGTAATCGCAGTGCGTCCTTCTGCATTTTCCCCGAGGGTGCCAGTGGCATCATCTTGGTAGCTTTCCACCACAAATCGCTGTTTCTCAGCTACGGTGAGAAACGTCATCATATGACAACTTGCAATCGCGGCAATCAAGGCTTCTTCAGGATCAATCGCGTCTTCTTTTGCCACCAAAGGCATCACTAATGGAGAAGGCGAAGCATCTACCGTGATCCCCCCGTCGAACGTCCATTGGTGTACAAATGATACCTTTTTGCTTGCGGCATCAACTTGGCCGCTATGCTCCCATTGAACCAAAACACTGTGCGTCGTCATCCGTGGCCCATTGATGTGTTGTGTAACGTTAAAACAGGATAAAAAAACGCCTTGCTGATACAAGGCGTTTTTCACAAGAACTTATTGGTAGTCATCACCCGCAGCGGCAACAAAGGCCATTTCTACCAGGTATTTTGGATTGGCCAGTTCGACTTTCACACACGCGCGGCTTGGTGCTGTGCCTTCGTCAAACCATGCATCCCATACGCCGTTCAGCGCATCTAGGTTGGCAAAGTCTGTGACGTAAATGGTGACCGAAAGAATGCGTGATTTGTCGCTACCTACACTTGCCAACATTTCTTCAGCTTGTTCAAAGATTTGGGCTGTCTGTCCTTTAACGTCTGCATCAAGATCGCTTTCAGGCACTTCAACAAAATGTGCAATACCGTTAAACACGGTAACGTCAGACCAACGCGCGGTTGGATTAATTCGATGGATTTTCATGCAGTCAACACCTCAGTAAATGTTGGGGGATCATAGCAGAGCTTGATAGGCAAAGAGAACCACTCAAAAGGGTGTTTGTAGCCTTCTGTGCATTGCTTTCAACGCGTGATACTCATTTTTAATGCAGAAGCGCTATGCGCTCAAAACAACATTAAATAAGGAAGACGATAATTCGATGCTGAATACATATACCCATTCAACTTGAAGGTGCAGGATTGAGCACTTGAAAGTTATCGTTAAT
>JBELME010000058.1:0-17979 GCA_042096095.1 Enterovibrio sp. | reverse complement strand
GTTAACGGATGCAGAACAAAAACAGTGGCATATGTACCGTAGTGATTTTTTCGAGACCCATTTACCGGGTTACATGGCTAACCTCGAAGCGTTGGCTGAAGAGCATCAAAATGATGCGAAGAAAATGACGATACTCAAGTCGGTCTACCATTACATAGAATCCCTTGTGTCCTAGCATTTTTCTTTAAAAACGACGAGTTACCGTTCGACATACCTTTAAAAAACCGTGTAAAATCGGCTGTGTTACATTTGATATTTCGTGAATTGCGTCCACACTTTTGTATAAGGCAATTGCAGTATGGATGAAGAAATGGTCACAAAGGTAAACAGCCGATGCTACCGGTTCCCAGAGGTTGATTTCGAGCCAGAAAGTCGCTCGTTATATTGGAGAGATAGCGCGGTAACAACGCTGACATATGAAGAATGCCGTCTGCTTGAAATGCTTTGCTACCATGCTGGCGAGGTGATTTCAGCGCGTGTTTTGTACACGGCAACGTCCCTTCCCGACTCTTCGTTTTCTCAGCATCAAAATACCTTGTGCTCATTGCTTTCAAAGTCCTACCATCAAGCCCACAAAGTGTTACCTCTTGATGTTGTCGGTGATCATGGTTACCGTATTTCATTGCCTCAGAAAACGTATCAGCGCGAAGCTGAACCTGTGCCAGACCCTTCGACGCCAGATGTGCTCGATATTTATATCGATGAAGCCATGCTCGAACCGCCTGCAGGAACATCCTACATGCCGAGAATAGTGGTAAGTGCCATCGCTGCACTCACGCTCGCAATTGGCGCCTATCTGTACATGATTTAGTACAACTATCCACACGTCGTAACACGCAAATGCTGTTTCTTGTTGCTGTAACAGAAGCAGTGTTTTCATTTTTACGAAGACAAACCTTCAAAGGTTTTCTGGTTGACGTCGTCCATTTGGCATAAAATGGTTGGGTTTTTGTCATCGCTGGGTCTTCGTCGTGAAATATGTTTTGGGTTTTGCGCTTATCGCGTTTTTTTACTTCCTTGGTAACTTTCTTGCCCAACTTATTCCACTCCCTATACCCAGCAGCATTATCAGCATGCTATTGTTGTTCCTCAGCCTCACCACGGGGATAGTACCTGCGAGATGGGTAAAAGATGCCTGTACCTTGCTCATCACCTTCATGCCGCTTTTCTTTATTCCAGCCAGCATGGGGCTGATGGACCACTTTGATCTCTTGTTCTCCCAGTCTTTGCCTTTGCTTGGTTCAACCCTCGTCAGTTCTCTTGTCGTCTTGATCGTGATGGCAAAAGTGCTCGATAAATACCAAGGGGAGAGCAAGTAATGTGGTTTATCGCGACAATCGTTGTCTATCTCATCGCTCGAAAGATTGCCCTGAAAGTAAACCATCCAATTTGCAATCCGCTGCTACTCAGTTTGATGGTACTCATGCCTGCTGTTTTTTACACGGGCAATAGTTACCAGACTTACTTTGCTCAAAACCAACCTATTCATCTAATGCTGGGGCCTGCGGTTATCGCGCTGGCTTATCCACTCTATGAACAGTTACATTTGATCAGACGCCATTGGCGCATCATTTTAATGGCATGTGCATGCGCAAGTATCGCTTCCATGATCATCGGCACCGCGTTTGCGTTGCTTGTTGGAGGGAATGAGCAAATCGCAGCGTCTGTTCTGCCAAAATCCATTTCGACCCCTTTCGCTTTAAGCACAGCAGAACAAATTGGCGGCATACCTGCTGTTGCGGCTGCTTTGGTTGTTGTGGCTGGGTTATTTGGTGCGCTCATCGGCTACCCGTTGTTGAATGTGCTGAACATCAAATCACCGTTGGCACGCGGGTTATCCATTGGCACAGTATCTCACGCCATTGGCACCGCAAAAGCGGCAGAGTCAAATTACCAAGAAGGCGCAATTAGCTCACTGGCCCTCGTGATCTGCGGGATTTTCACCGCGTTACTGGCACCTTTGGTTTTCCACCTCGTGATGATTGCATTGGATTTCATCACGAAGTAGTGCCAGATCAAATGCAATCGTGAACATGTGAGGTCTCTCCAATCAGTGCAATTACAACTAATGTTGCAATGAATAAGTGACTTTTATCACATTAATAGTGTGCAATTGTCTACTACAATAGTCGCCCATAAGACAACACACGGAGCCGACATGCGAGCCAGTGTTTTAGAAGCAATTCATGCTTTGCCTGCACCTCTTAACGAGGCGATGTTAGAAATTGCCAATGCCCCGCAATTTGATGCGACCATCAGTGCTGATGCGTTTGATTCTCTGAAAAGCCTAAGCGGTTTATCCGATGCGGATCTGCGCGTTGCCTTGTTACCTGTTGCTGCCGCCTATTCCATTGCACCTATTTCAACGTTCTACGTCGGTGCTATTGCACGCGGTAACTCAGGTCGTTTGTACTTTGGCGCCAACATGGAGTTTGAAGGCATTCAACTCAACCAATCTGTACACGCGGAACAATCAGCAATCAGTCATGCGTGGATTAAGGGTGAAACGTCACTCAAAGACATCACCATTAACTACAGCCCTTGCGGTCACTGTCGTCAATTTATGAACGAATTGAATGGAGCTGAACACCTACAAGTCCAATTACCACAACGTGAAGCGCGATCGCTTCATAGCTATTTGCCAGAGCCTTTCGGCCCGTCAGATTTGGGTATCAATGAACCATTGCTTGCGACGAAAAGCCATGGCCTTTCTGCGGATGACACCTGCCCATTGACCAATGCGGCGATCCTTGCAGCAAACATGAGCCATGCGCCTTACACCAATAACTTCTGTGGTGTTGCTATCCGTGATAAGAGCGGCCAAATTTTCTCTGGTATGTACGCAGAGAATGCAGCATTCAACCCGAGTTTGCCGCCGCTTCAAGTGGCATTGATTGCCATGAACCTTGCGGATGTGGCACAAAAAGAGATCGAAGAAGTGATGCTGGTTGAAAATGCAAACAGCAGCATCAGTTACCTGCAAGACACGCAAGGCATGCTAGAAGCGCTAAACCCAGATATTCCTCTGAGTTATTTAGCCATCTAGTCCATAGCTTGATGGAATAAGCATCAGAGTTGCAGCAAAACGCCGGAGATCGCCGGCGTTTTCGTTATTAACACTTTCACTTCGCAAAATATTCGCTACTATCACCGTCACTTATCCAAATTTAGACATACGCATGAGCCAACCACATAACCCCATTCTCGGCGCGACTTGGATGCTAACTGCTGGTATCTGCTTTGCCATGGTCAACAGCATTGCACAGTACGTCAGCTTCAAAATGCAGCTTCCTTCAACGACGGTTGCCTTTATCCAATATTTCATTGCATTGGTGGTCATGCTGCCATGGCTGAGAAGCATGGGCATCCGGAACGCGTTAAAGACAGAACACTTAGGCATGCATTGCTTACGTGTGTTTTTCTCCGTGATTGGTATTCAGCTTTGGCTTTGGGCGCTTGCCTACCCCGTTCCAATTTGGCAAGGCATCGCCCTGCTTATGACCTCCCCGTTGTTCGCCACCATTGGTTCAGGGTTGTTCCTCGGTGAGCGGGTAGGACCTGCGCGATGGTTTGCGACCATCAGTGGTTTTGTCGGCGCCATGATTATTTTGGAACCTTGGGGGGACGACTTTAATTGGGCGACCTTGTTACCAGTTGGTGCGGCATTCTTTTGGGCGACCTATTCATTGATGGTGAAGAAGCTATCCCATCACGACAGTCCAACCACCATGGTGGTTTATCTTCTGCTGCTGATCACCCCTTTCAACATACTGCTTGCCGTCCCTGACTGGACAATGCCAACAGGCAACCTCGTTTGGGGCATGTTGATTGGAGCAGGGCTTTTCACAGCATTGGCTCAGTGGGCAATCGCTAAAGCCTATGCGGTTGCAGACGCATCCTTCGTGCAGCCTTTTGATCACGCCAAACTGCCATTGAACGTACTTTTTGGTTTTCTTGTGTTTGGTTGGGTCCCACCAGGTCGACTCTGGTTAGGTGCCGCTATCATTATTGGTGCGGTGTTCTTCATCACCCACTGGGAAACGCGAAAACCTAAAAACGCACAATGATCATCAAGCCGCCTTCATGGGCGGCTTTTTCTTCCCTTTTTTACGTCACTTGCGTCTCTGATGAATTAATCCGCCCTTTGCTTTCTTTTTAATCAAATCAGAAGCATAACAGCACATTGGCTAACGCAAGTTACAATAGCAAACGCTTGCGCAAACGATTGCTTAAGGTAAAATCACTGCCAGAATTTCGCTTTGATGGATGAATATCATGTTTGGAACTGCCACACGTCCCGACGCGACCCGCGTTTTACTTCTCGGTTCTGGTGAACTGGGTAAAGAAGTCGCCATTGAATGCCAGCGTTTAGGCATTGAAGTTATTGCTTGTGACCGCTACGCCAACGCGCCTGCTATGCAAGTTGCTCACCGCAGCCACGTTGTTGATATGTTGGATGGTGATGCACTCGCCGACATCATTGCAAAAGAAAAGCCAGATTACGTTGTGCCTGAAATTGAAGCCATCGCAACAGATCGATTGGTTGCGCTAGAACAGCAAGGCGTGAACGTTGTCCCTACCGCGCGTGCTACCCAATTGACGATGAACCGTGAAGGCATTCGCCGCCTCGCCGCAGAAGAACTTAACGTACCGACCTCTCCCTATGAATTCGCGGATACAAAAGAGGCGTTCGTTGCGGCCATTGAACGCGTGGGTACACCTTGTGTGGTGAAGCCCGTCATGAGCTCTTCAGGCAAAGGGCAAAGCGTGGTGAAATCACAATCAGACATTGATTCAGCGTGGAGCTATGCGCAAGAAGGTGGCCGTGCAGGCGCTGGTCGCGTAATCGTTGAAGGCTTTGTTGAGTTCGATTATGAAATCACCTTGCTGACGGTCAGCGCGGTTGATGGCATTCATTTCTGTGCGCCGATTGGTCACCGCCAAGAAGACGGCGATTACCGCGAATCATGGCAGCCACAAGCAATGAGCGACAAAGCACGTCAATCGGCGGAAGACGTTGCACGCAAAGTGGTGACAGCATTGGGTGGACACGGTTTGTTCGGTGTTGAGCTATTCATCAAAGGTGATGATCTACTCTTTAGCGAAGTCTCCCCTCGCCCGCACGATACCGGCATGGTGACCTTGATTTCGCAAGACGTATCAGAATTCGCCCTTCACGTTCGCGCATTCCTTGGCTTGCCGGTGGGTGCAATCCGCCTTTATGGCCCTTCTGCATCCGCCGTGATTCTGGGCGAAGGCACATCGACCAACATTTCCTTTAGTGGTTTGAGCGATGCACTTGCGTTACCAGACACACAAGTGCGTTTGTTCGGTAAGCCAGACATCGACGGTCGCCGTCGATTAGGTGTCGCACTCACACGCTGCGATGCTGTAGCCAGCGCAATCACGAAAGCGGTTACCGCCGCTGGCGCAGTCAACATCCATTTCAATAAATAACCTTCAGTACAAACCTGATCGTTTGGACAGTGCCAGATATACGAAAGCGCCTGAGTGGTATACATGCAGGCGCTTTTTTATCACGCTTCTCAACAAGCGATCATACGGACAAGTGAGACAGATGAAGGGAAAGCCGATTATGGCTTTTCAATCAACCAGACTTCTTCTGCGAAGTAGCTCGCCCCTTTGCCCGAGGGTGGACGCGACGCGTTATCGTCACGCTGCAAAAACGTCACGTTACAGCCCGCAAACAATGCCGCTACCATGTCCGCATTCACACTGAACGGCGGACCCGACATTTCATCTTGAGGGTAGTCCAACGTAATAAGCAGGATCTTTCCACCAGGCGCAAGCAGCGATAGGAGATGAGAAACATAGTGTTCTCTCAACGATTCAGGCATCGCAATCAGTGCAGCACGATCGTAAATAAGCGGGTACGTTGAAAGCGGCGCAGTAAAGAAGTCGCCACTGTATACCGACAACTCATCAAACTCATACAGCTTATGTGACCCACTGATTTGTGTCACAAGCGGCGTATACAAATGTTCGGCAAAGAAGGCTCTCACCGCAATATCACTCAGTTCAACGCCAACCACGTTATCGTGCTTCGAGGCTAACCAAGACAGATCAACCGATTTGCCACACATCGGCACCAACACTGGCTGTTCACGTGTTGGTGACAGCGCAGGCCAGTATTTCACTAATAGCGGATTGGTATCAGTTAAGTGAAATCCAATTCGATTCTCCGCCCAACGGCCGTGCCAAAACTCTTGATCCATGACGTAACTCTTTCTGTATAAACCTGTAATACCTGCATGATAACAACCGTTACTGAGAATCTACATAGCAACGAACAATTATCAATACTGATAGAGCGCACACTAATTCGCTATTGATAAAGAAAAAAGTCGATCCAATTCACGTTGTTTTCTTATTTCCTATTGTGATCTGATAAAAATATAACTACTGTATACGCATACAGTACTGGATATATAAGCAGGACAGACAGATGAAAAACACGTTTGCGATCTCTCATTCAGCACAACACACACAAGCGACTTCTCCAGCTGTGCGTGAACATTATGCGCGCTTAGCAGCAGGCTCTCGTCACTATCAACGCGTATCACGTACCGCCGCTTCACAGCGCGGTCAGTCGTTCGGCAACCTTGTCTCTGTCAATGTTTACCAAAACAACATTAGCGAGTTTGCTTATCTGCTAAGAATGCTAAAAACCTTTAGCCAAACCCACCGTTGGATCACGCTGATTGCACCGCCGTCCTCATTTTGTCTTTCGCTGTTTACACAGGCAGGCATCAGCCCACAACAAATCCGTATTGCTCGCGCAACATCAACGCACAACCCAGAAGCCTTGATGAAAAAAGCGATTCAGTCAGACACCTCAGCGGCGATTATCGCCTTTGGTGACATTGTGAACTTCACCGCGACCCATGACGACGAATGCAACGCAACACCCTGCTTTGTGATTAACGGATTGCCAAGCCGCTTGCATTGATTTCTTAACATTTAGAATGCGCAATCTCTGTTTGCATTTCTGATACCGCTTTCGTGGCCACTGCCCTGCTATTTATGCTTTACATAGCAGGCCACGAAGGCGTAACCTTCCGCCTCATTTTCCTCACGAGAAGATAAAACACTTCAAAGCCTTCTTGAATCACGACGCTAATCGCAACTTTGAAAAACGCCTGAAAGGACCTTTCATTATACTTTTCACTTTCAATGGCATATTTAAAGGCAGTGTTTTGAGTAATAAATTGGACCTTAAAGCGCTAACTGCGCTCGTGATTGGCTCGATGATTGGAGCCGGCGTATTTAGCCTTCCACAGAATATGGCAGCGGTAGCAAGCCCTGCAGCAGTCACCATTGGCTGGGTGATTACGGGGTTCGGCATGATATGCCTTGCACTGTCTTTTCAATATCTCACGGAGCAAAAACCACAAATTACTGGCGGCGTGTTTGGGTATGCGCAAGCAGGCTTTGGGGATTTGTGCGGGTTTTTCTCAGCATGGGGTTACTGGCTAAGTGCTGCAGTGGCGAACGTTTCCTACCTTGTCATTGTGTTTAGCACCCTCGGGTTATTCTTCGACACAGACACCGCCGTGTTATTCGGTAACGGCAATACGCTGCTGTCTGTCGTATTGTCTTCGCTGTTGATTTGGTTGATGCACTTTTTGGTGTTACGAGGCGTACAAACCGCGGCGATCATCAATTACATCACCACCATCGCCAAACTCATTCCGATCATTGTTTTTATCGTGGCTGCATTGATCGCATTTCGTTGGCACACCTTCACCTTGGATTTTACTGGCGTGCATATGCAGGGAGGAAAGAGCCTGTTTGATCAGGTAAGAGAAACCATGCTGATCACTGTGTGGGTTTTCATCGGGGTTGAAGGTGCAGTGGTGGTATCAAGCCGCGCGGAGAACAGAAAAGATGTCGGACGCGCAACGATTCTAGGCCTTCTCACGTCTTTGTTTCTCTACGTCGCTGTTACCTTGCTCTCTATGGGTGTGGTTTCTACGCCTGAGTTGGCAAAATACCAAAACCCGTCAACGGCAAAAATTCTTGAAGCCTTGATGGGTGAAACCGGCGTGGTGATCATTGGCGTTGGGTTAATCATTTCAGTCTGTGGGGCGTTTTTAAGCTGGACGTTACTGGCAACCGAGACCCCTTATACGGCCGCTAAAGATGGCATGTTTCCCAAGTGTTTTGCCACCACCAATAAGAACGGTACACCCACGAACTCGCTAATGCTCACCAGTTGCGTGGTGCAATTTTGTTTGATTGTGATGTATCTGATTGGCGGTGGGTATGACGACCTATTGACCATTGCATCCGAGATGATTTTGGTGCCATATTTGTTGGTCGCGGGTTACTTACTCAAGTTGTCGTTCACCGAAATGCGCAATACACGGATTCGCGCCATTGCCTCACTCGCAACGCTTTATGGTTGCTGGCTGCTGTTTGCTTCCGGTCTTCACCATCTGCTGCTCGCCGCCTTGCTTTATTTACCGGGTATCGCGTTTTACATGGCCGCGAAGCAAGAGAATCATCAAGTGGCTTTTGAAGGGCGGAACCGTTTGTTGCTCGCGTTCATTCTGATTGCGGGATGTGCGGCGGGGTATTTAGTGTTCAGTGGCGCAACGCTGCAGTAACGCACCGATACGATCATCTGCGCGCAGCTCAAAAGAAAACGCCACATCACGTGGCGTTTTTCGTTTTCATTACAACACACAGCCATTCAGTCTCGCCCTTGTGCTGAACAATCTCGCAATGTGTACGCCGACGAATTTTATCCAGCTCACTGTCATCCAGCGCATAAGGCAACGTGATATTGAGTGCGGTGATATGTTGTTTTTTGGCTTCATCAATCAACCGAATGAGATTAGACACATCGCTGTAATGCGCCGATAGCGTGCCGCTCACGGAATGTAGGAAGGCTTCACTTGGGAAGTCATCATACTCTTCAATGGTTTTACGACGCCATCGCGAGATTTGTGCTTGTAGAGCCTGTGTAAACGTCCAATGTTCCCGGCTAGATTCACTTAAAAAGTGGGTGTAATCAAAATTTACAGCATGCGACATCATGCTTTCAGTATGTTCGAAACGGCCCGTCATCCTGCGCTCCGTTAGTGATCAGTTTCTTGTTTTAGTTTTATACAACACACGTAAGAAGGTGACGATTTTCGCCATTCACCCTCGTTGTTAGAACGTTGTATCTTAAGACCAATATAAGCTTATAAGTCACAAAATCTTGGCAAAAAACAAAAACTTTGGCGCGGATCATCGTTTAAATTCATTCGAACTGTAAACACATAAAACACAGCTACTTACCGTTAACAACCGATTAATATACACCGCAAAATAGACACAAAAAAACCAGCCCTAAGGCTGGCTTAAAAACAGAAAACTCTGCCGAGATAGCAAGTGCGATTAAAGTGCTTTGTACATCACTTTGTTGCCTGCCAATTGAACGCGTTCAACAACGCCTTCTTCCGCCAATTTTTTCAATGCTGATGTCGCCCAAGAAGCTGCTTTTGCTTCTTCTTGACCTGCTGCAAGACCAATGCCTTTAGGATTGATGCCTTCTGCATTTTGACGAACAATGTCTAGCACTTGTTGTTGTTTTGGTGTCAGAGAAATTTCTGAAACAATTTTTGCCGTTTCGGCCTTTGGCTCAACAACCGGCTTTGCTACAGCAGCAACTTTCACTGGTGCTTCTTTCGCCACAGTTTTAGCTGCAATTGATTTTGCTGCTTTGATGTGTTTTTGAAGCTTAAGTTGAACTTTACGTTTATGAGAGATTTTCATTAAATCGTCCTACTCCGATGCACTACGTTCAGCATCCCCTGAAACCGCAGGGTGAAAAACAAAGCGCGTTTTATACCAAAAAACCGACCCGTTTTGTAGCTTTAACGCAGCACTGACGCGAAACTTGAGTCAACTCTCGGAAACCCCTTGTAATTTTGCTCAATTATCGCACAGACGCATTCCTTTGAGCATGTGATCTGACTACGCTTAACAAAGGTAATAAGAAAGGAAGCCCAAACAGAAGTGAAAAAGAATTTGCTGATTTATCCCCCGAATCAACATGTCGGTAAGTACTTTACGGTCGCGGTTATCGCGCTCGTCATCATCGTATTGTCGTTAATTCTGCTAAACCCGCGAATAAAAGCCGTGCCCGCTTTTTTAGGACTTTGTTTATTGGGTGGCTTAGGTTTGTACATCTCACGCGTTATCGATCAGCAACGTCTCACATTTTCACTGTCAAATATGCACATCCAACACCACACACCAAAAGGCGGCTGGAGCGTAAAATGGCGAGACATTCGAGAAATCGGCATACCGAGTGTGTCGCAAGAAGGTTGGCATAGCCCACTACCTTGGGTAGGCATTCGTCTGAAAGACTATGAGCCGTTTTTAGATAGCATCAGTTTTCGATTAGCGAGCCATATCATCATGGAACAGCGCGGACTATTGCTAAGTGCATACCGACGTGCAGAAGTACCAAATACTACGCCATTAGAAGACATGATGTTTGATGATAAGCCTTATGTCTCGCCCAATGGGAAAACCTACAAAGGCTTGGTTGCGATGTTAGCAAACCGCATGACCTACAACCGAGAGTTGTTAGGTTACGATGTTTTCGTTAGCGAAGATTTGTTGGATAGACCGTTGGAAGATTTTGTAGGGTTAACACGTCAATACTTGGCATCAGCTGGCAGGCTTTCACCTTCTGAGCAATGACACAGCCATTTACGCTGCTGTGCCATTTTCATACGAAGTGAATCACCAAATTGGCATTTCATCAGCCACATATGGATTGTTCTTTCTTTCATTACCAAACGTCGATGTTGGACCGTGTCCCGGAATGAACGTGATGTCGTTACCCAGTGGGAAAAGCTTGTTTTTGATCGAGCTAATCAATGTCGCATTATTCCCTTTCGGAAAATCGGTACGGCCAATGCTCCCGTTGAACAGCACATCTCCCACCCACGCTAATTGATCTTCTTCACTCACCAGTACCACGTGACCCGGCGTATGCCCGGGTGTGTGGATCACTTTCAGCGTGCTCTCACCCAAGGTGATTTCATCACCGTCTTGCAACCACTGGTCTGGATCAAACGATTCCGTGCGAGCAAAACCAAATATGTCACTTTGTGCAGGCAATGCTTGCAGCCAAAATGCATCTTGCTTTTCTGGACCAATCACTGGCACTGAGTAGGCCGCTCGCACTTCTTCGGTGCCACCAACGTGATCTAAGTGACCGTGCGTCAGCAATACCTTTGTGATATTCACGCCCAGCTCGTTCACCTTCGCGACGAGCTTTGCCACATCACCACCCGGATCAACCAACGCTGCTTCGTTAGTTTTATCGCACCAAACGATAGAACAGTTTTGTTGAAAGCCAGTAACGGGAACAATTTCAAACTTCAATGCCATAAAAGAATCCGTGAATTATCGAAAAATATTGAAAACGGCCAAAGCATAGCATGGGTACGCCAAGAGTTTAACGCTAACACATTTTGTTACGCCTACATTCCCTGCATTTAACACGCATAATCAGAAGGTTAATGCACCACGCCCTCGATTGTCATCCGCCTGAAAGAACCCTGCCACCAGCTTGTCACCACAATGAAACAACAACGTCATTAAGGATCAGTAGCGTAAAACCGTGAATCAACTTGTTAATCACTCATCAACGGATGCTTATGAACCCCATACACGTTCGAACGATTTGGATATCAGATCTCCATTTAGGCAACAAAGATTGCAAGGCCCATTACCTGCTTAACTTCCTTCAACGTCATCAAGCCGACACCATTATATTGGTCGGAGATATCGTTGATTTTTATTCAATGAAATTCTCTCGCCATTGGCCAGACAGTCACACCCAAGTGATATCACTCTTGATTGACCGAGCTCACCATGGCACACGCGTTATCTACATTCCCGGAAACCATGATGATGTCGTCAGAAAATACTTGAAGTTCGACTTTGGGAAAATTGAAGTACGTGCGCATCACATGCACGAAACAGTGCAAAGGAAAAAGATATTGGCCGTGCATGGCGATGAGTTTGACAGCGCGGTGTGCCACAGTCGCTTAACCGCCATCGCGGGCGATGTAGGCTATGACTTTCTACTTTTCCTCAACCGCTGGACATCGCGTATCAGACAAAAATTGGGTTTTCCCTACTGGTCACTCGCGTCCTATATCAAGCTGCGTGTGCAATCTGCCAACGTGGCAATCTCTCGTTTCGAAAACGCCGCAGTCCAATTTGCCCAGCGAAAAAATGCTGACGCCATCGTGTGTGGGCACATCCATCACCCAGACATGAAAACCATGGGTGACACCTTGTACCTGAATGATGGTGATTGGATTGAAAACTGCACAGCGTTAATTGAACAAGACGACGGTGCGCTTGAATTGATTCGGTGGACAGAGAGGCCAGAGCTGATTGCGGCGTACAACACCTTGTTTCCACAAGCCTCCTACAAACAATCTGCTCAGGAAGAAGAAGCCGCGTAAGCGGCATCATGAGTGAAAGGACCAGCATGTTTAGTATCGATGCACTTTTAGAAAAAAAATACCCAACGATAGCGGATAAACCTTGGTTGGCTCGCCCCGTCAGCGCTACGCTTCAACGTCTTCTGCATCAACAAGCCTTTGTCGATTTTGCCGAGCGATATCCTTACCTCAAAGGGTTTGAGTTTGTAGAGCAAGTTCTGGATTACTTCACATTCAGCTACGCAACGAGTGACAGAGAGCGCGAACGTATTCCTTCCACCGGGCGCGTTGTCATTATCGCCAATCACCCTATTGGCTCGCTTGATGGCTTGGCCTTACTCAAATTGGTTCGCGAGATTCGCACTGACGTTAAAGTGGTCGCCAATAACCTGCTCATGCAGATTAAACCACTTCACAGTTGCCTGCTCCCCGTGAACAACATGTCAGGGGGCACGCCAAAAGAAAACCTCAGAAACATTGATGCTTGGCTGCGTGATGAGGGAGCTATCATCATCTTCCCCGCCGGCGAAGTGTCGCGATTGGGCGCGACTGGCGTGAGAGATAAAGAATGGCACAGCGGTTTTCTTCGGATGGCGAGCAAAGCGAGCGCACCTATTTTGCCTATTCATGTCGATGGGCGAAATTCGGCGATGTTTTATGGGGCCTCCTTGGTGTACAAGCCCCTATCAACCTTACTCCTCGTCAATGAAATGTTTGCGCAAGAGGACAATAAAATCACCTTTACCATCGGTGAAAGCATTCCTTATTCAAGCTATAGCACCAGCGCCAATTTACCCCATAAAACCCGCGTCAAGTTGTTCAAGAAACACCTCTACAGCATAGGTAAAGGCAAAGAGGGTGTGTTCCCCACCGAGTCAGCCATCGCATCCCCTGAGCCAAGGTTGGCGTTAAAACAAGAAATCACACAAAGTGAACGCTTAGGTGAAACACCGGATGGAAAAGAAATCTACCTATACCGTTATCAAGCGGAATCTCACGTCATGCGAGAAATTGGACGATTGCGGGAAGTGGCCTTTCGCGCCGTTGGGGAAGGAACAGGACAGCGCAGAGACGTCGATAAATACGACCAACACTATTTCCATCTCGTGCTCTGGGATCCAACAGCATTGGATATTGTCGGCGCATATCGCTTCTGCGATACCCAGGCGGTGATTACACAACATGGCAAAGAAGCCTTGTATACGCACACCCTGTTTAACTTTGAAAAAGGCATGACGCCAATATTGGATTCAGGGCTTGAATTAGGACGCAGTTTTGTTCAACCGAAATATTGGGGAAAACGCAGTTTGGAATATCTCTGGCTCGGCATTGGTGCATTCCTTACCAAGCATCCGCACTATCGCTATTTATTTGGCCCCGTCACCATCAGCAACGCCTTGCCACAAGCCGCTAAAGAATTGCTTATCTTCTTCTATCGCACTTATTTTGGGACGGATCATTCGTTGGCGCACTCAAAACGGCCGTTCCAATTGGATACACAAAAAGAAAACGAGTTAGTTCAGCATTTTAGAGGCGATGACTACCAGGCGGATTTGAAAACCCTCAAAGCACTGTTAGACAATCTTGGGACGGGTATTCCAACCCTCTACAAACAATACAGTGAGCTTTGCGAGCCAGGTGGCGTTCAATTCATCGACTTTAATATTGACCCAGATTTTGCAAATTGTATTGATGGCTTGGTCATGGTGGACATGAATAAGCTAAAGGAAAAGAAACGTCAGCGATACATCAAAACGAACCTGAAAAAGGCCGAACCAGAAACCGTTTAACGTGCGCTTTCATTGAGGGGCTGGCTTCGCGGTTAAAAGGTCAAAGACAAAGACAAAAAAGGCACGTCATGTGCCTTTCTTTTTCTCAGAAGGGTAAGGTTATCTGAGTTGAGCAGTTAACCTCTCCATGTCCTTACAGGGCCCGTGTCAACATGGATAAAACCGCTTCGCGGATAATAACCAACGCCACCGGCTTTTAGCGAAAGCGCCGCATCTTTTAGCGTTGCTAGCGGTACACCCTCAATGAAGATGTCCATGGCTTGCCCTGTCATGTGATAGCTCTTCTTCGCTTGGCCACCACCGCCCTTTCTCAGCATCTCATTCGTTGCAGGTGAACGATAACCTGACACCATAGTGATCGGCGATTTGGCACTCACCAACCCGCAGATTGCGGCAAGTTGATCGTAAAGAAGTGGGTCCATCTCAGTTTCAACGTTTCGACGGTGATCGCGACACAGGTGGTTAAGCGCTTTCAGTTCTTTCTCGATGTACTGCTGGCCGTTGAAATAACAAACATCAAGGTGCTCACCTGTATTTATGCTTGTCATTGCCAAATTACGCGGTTTCCCTGCCATTAGGGGCAGCGCAAACGCTGCATTCGGTAGTGCTGCCGCAACTACACACGCCGCTCCGCCAATAATTAGGCGACGACGTTGGGTATCCAAACCATTTTTCACAAGTTACAACTTCCCAAAGGTAGATCTTATAAAAAGAGTCCGAACGACTAGCGAAACACGCCTCTGTTTACGAAAGACTCTCGAAACACCGTGAAATCTAACGGGAGCGAAGGAAGGAATCAAACCCACAAGTGTATCTTTAGTGAAACAATCGCTGTAAATAACAGCGTTTCATGATGATTTATCATCAGTTTTTATCATTGTCAGTAAAGTGTAAAAATATGCAATTGTGTTGCATTGAGCGTATTTTCACAGAATCGAACTCCCTCGCTACCACAAAAAAGCGCAGTGACGATAAATGTCGTCACTGCGCGTTAATTCACTGATCTGCTATTTCGACGCCCGATCCATTTAATAATCTGGTGTGCTCAAACTTAACACGATTCTTTAGGATTGATGGGTGCTCGCCGTTAAAGACGCGGATGGGCCACTGCTACGTTTTGGACGCGCATCGTAATCATACACATCATCACGGAATTGCACTTCCCCTTCCTCGTTAACCCAAGCGGTTTGATAAATGGTATGCACGCTGATTTTCTTACGCAGCGTGACCCACTTGGTCTCAGGGGTTTTACGGTAGTAATCGTAGTCACCCATCTCAAGGCCCGATTTATCGAGCAAGACTTCCGCTAGCACCTCGGCTTTTTGAACGCGAATACACCCCGAACTGAAGGCTCTGCTCGCACGATTAAATAAGCCTTTGGCTGGCGTATCGTGAAGGTATATCGCATTGCCATTCGGCGTATTGAATTTGTAGCGACCTAGCGCGTTAAAGTTACCCGGCGATTGCTGCAATCGGTACGGGAAATTATTCGGGGTTACCGTTTCCCAATCAATCGAATCAGGCGGGATCACTTCGCCGTTAGACCAACTGCTCAACACCGTATATCTGTGCTTCGAGAGGTAATCGTTGTCGACGCTCACTTTCGGAAGAATGTCTTTGCGCATGATGGTAACAGGCACATTCCAACGTGGGTTGAAAACCACGGAATCCAAACGTGATGTGAACAATGGTGTACGCCGGCTTGGTCTTCCCACAACAACCTTGCTGTCGAGAACAAGCTGCTTATCCATCCACAGCTCCATTTCGTAGTTTGGAATATTCACCAACAGAATGCGGTCGCGCCCCGTCGGCCATAAGCGCAAGCGCTCCATATTCAGTGCGAGAATTTGGATTCGATTATCAACAGACTTGTTTAGCCAATAGCGGGTTTTATTGCCAATTACACCATCCGTTTTTAAACCATGGCTTTGTTGGAAACGCTTCACCGCTTGCACCATCACAGCATTATAAAACCCGACATGCTTTAGCTTCAGGCGTTGTGCTTCTTCCGTGGTCAACACGCCATGACGCTCTAAGCTGGTGATCAAGCTATCTGAATCCACCAGCTTGTTGCCGTGTTTGATCAACCCACGCTGCGTGAACTTAGGCCAATAACTGGTGTTCTCATCTTGCAGTGCCACAATGGCTTTTGCCATTTCGCGATACTGCGGGGTTTCAGGACGTAACGAATACACATAGTCATAAAGTGAATTGCGGCTAGCTGCCATCAAAAGGTTTGTGGTTTGTGTTTTGGTTGGTGCGGGAAACGTCTCGTTAATGTCTGTGCCGAAAAACCAGCTTTTGCCGTGCAGCGGCACTTGCGAGTTATAGCTAATCAGTGCAAGCAAACTGTCTGTTGCGAACACGTCATAGGCACGCCAATCGCCACTCACTCTCAGTTCTCTAAGCAGCACCGCGCGCCACTCAAATTCTTGGCTGATCCCAGCTAGCGAAATGATATTGACCTGCGTTTCAAGCTCATCTTTTGCACGGTAATCGTGCCATATTGGGGAGAAAGAAAAGTACTCGTAGATCAAAGCTAAATCGTGAGTGTAGATCACTACACCCGATTCAGCTTCGGCTTGTTGTATCCATGTAATTGCATTTTCAGACGGTTTGTTTGGCTCAACATTGCCTACATTTGCCCACACTGAGAGTGGAAACAAAGCGAAAACCAGTAGTGTCTTAAAAAGCATGCGAGCGAAAACCATGCAACACCTCCATTTAGAGATCTTAGTATGGCAAACGTCACAATTTTCGTTATCGGATTTTTTATGAATCTTTCAAAACAAAGGGTTAGAAAAGCATCATTCTAAAGCATTACCCAGTGATTATCCCATTGAACCTCAGATGTCTGAAATTCAATGTTTTTCTGTATATTCTGTATTACTAATCTACCACTTCCGGCGCTAAGCGCGAATCTATCTGGCTTTGCGGCTGCTCCAGATGCATCCAGCAAGGGGCCAAGCTCTTCCAATTCACCGGATTCGATGTTCCAAATTCCGTAGCAATTACCCCGCGGCGACGTCGCAACAATCTGTGATTCTGTACACGCCACACTGCCGATGTATTGATTAAAACGACTCCACTGTTCAGTGGTAGCGACAAGATGTTGATACTCGCCACTTAATCGGCGAATCGCAAGCAAAGGTTGGACGTCATCTTTGTCGCCTCTGTATTGTTGCGCCGTGATAATCTCCCCTTTTGACGACATGGCCAAGTGGCGAATGCTCATTTGATGGTCAGGCAGGGTGTGAATCCCAAGCACTTTGCCAAAATGGATGTCCATGAGCACCAGCGACGGGGACATGGTCTCGATGTTCAATGGCTCACGGCCCTGCGTTTTCACTCCGCCCACCGCTAACGCCAATGTAGAATGATCAATCGCCATGATCTCATGTGGCCCTAGCCCGAAGCCTGTGTGCTGCCCCACTCTTTCAAGCGTGCCATCTTCCCAGATTTGGTAAATGCCAATCACACCGATACTGGTCGAACGTTCTCCCTCACTGGTATAGAGCTTATCGCCCACCACCACGCCGTGACCATAGAGATAGTAACGATCTGACACGCTGTATGTTGAAAGCCGTTTTCCAGATAGAATATCGACCGCCGTGATGAATTCACCCGGTCGTCGGGAAAAAATAAAAGCAAAGCTGCGAATACGATCAACAGCGACACCATGACCACGAGTGGACAAAGGTACT
>JBELME010000057.1:0-18083 GCA_042096095.1 Enterovibrio sp. | reverse complement strand
TCAAGACGATGTTGCCACCATGTTTGAGGAGAAGGAAAAAGCCCTTCTCGAAAACCCAGGTTCACACGTTTACGACATTGAACTCGCTAATGCGGAAGGGGATGTGCGCGTTCTTACCGTGTACGAAGCCACCTACTACGGCGGCGATGGACAACCACTGGGTACTGTGGGCCTCTTCGTCGATGTCACCACGCAAAAACGCCTTGAAACTGACTTGATTGCTGCGAAAGACCAAGCGACCGAAGCCAGTAAAGCGAAGGGCGAATTCTTGGCGAACATGAGCCACGAAATTCGTACGCCAATGAATGCCATCCTAGGAATGTCGCACTTGGCGTTGCTGACGGATCTTAATGACAAGCAGCGTAACTATGTTGGCAACATAGAAAAAGCGGGTAAATCCTTACTCGGCATCATCAACGATATTCTCGATTTCTCGAAAATTGAAGCAGGTAAGCTTTCTGTCGAGCACATTGAATTCCGATTCAGTGAAGTGTTGGACAACATCAGCAACATCATCTCCGTGAAAGCCAAAGAAAAAGACCTCGAACTTATCTTTGATATCGATCCAGACCTTCCAGATGATTTGGTCGGTGACCCGCTACGTCTCGGACAGATCATCATCAACCTCACGGGTAACTCAGTGAAGTTCACCGACAGTGGGGAAATCATCATTCGTGCGCGTAAAGTGTCTGATGGCGATGAAGTGGTGGAGATTCAGTTCGACATCGAGGATACCGGTATTGGCATGAGCGACGAGCAAATGGCGCGTCTGTTCCAGTCTTTCTCTCAAGCGGATGGTTCAATCACGCGTAAATACGGCGGTACTGGCCTTGGCCTCACCATTTCCAAGAGCTTCGTAGAGCTCATGGGTGGCCGTATTTGGGTAGAGAGTGAAACGGGCAAAGGGTCGACGTTCTCGTTCACGATTCGTTGCGGCCGAAGCGATTCCAGTATTAAAGAGCAAGTGGCCAAGAGCACCATCCTTAACGATAAACGCGTGCTGGTGGTGGACGACAACCAAGCCTCGCGGGACATCATGTATGCTTTGCTTGATAACTTAGACCTACGTGTCGCAGCCGTGTCGAACGGCGAAGAAGCGGTATTCGAAGTTGAAAATGCCTGTAAAGGAAATGATGGTTTCGATGTGGTGGTCATGGACTGGAAAATGCCGGGCATCAATGGTGATGAAGCTACCATGCAAATCCAAAATCTGCCATTGAACAAGATGCCGAAAGTCATCCTCGCCAGTGCATACGGGGAAGATGCAGGCTTGATTACCGATGATATGCAGGATCTGTTTGATGCCACCTTGGTGAAACCGATTAACCCATCCTCATTGTTTGATGCACTGATGGAAGCGTTCGGTAAAGAAGAATTGAAGTTAGTGAATGCGCGGGACATCGAAGAGAAATCATCGGTCGTTTATGACTTCACTGGATTAAACATTCTGTTGGTTGAAGACAACATGATCAACCAAGAGGTCGCAAAGGGCATCTTGGAAACCTATAACCCGTCGATTGAAGTGGCAGATAACGGACAAATTGCACTTGAGCGGGTGCAAGAAAAAGCGTTCGATATTGTTCTCATGGATATGCAAATGCCGGTGATGGACGGCGTGACGGCTACACAGAAGATTCGCGAAATTGATTCACTTTCGGGTCTGCCTATTGTCGCCATGACAGCGAATGCCATGGAGCGCGACGTCAAACAATGTAAAGAAGCGGGCATGAATGACCACGTATCGAAACCCATTGATGTTGATGAGTTGATCAGTGCTATTCATAAGTGGACATCCGCATCGCGCGATGCGGTGAAATCGTCTGTTGAGGCAAATGAGAAGAAAGAAACAGAACCACAAATTCATGACCTGACTGATATCGACCCGCTCGTGCTGGATGCCAATGAAGGCATTCGCCGCATTGGTGGCAATACTGTGGCGTACTGGAAAGTGATGACCGCATTTGTCGAAAGTAAGCTGGCGAAAATTGATACGATTCGCGAAGACATTGCGCAAGAAAACCGTGACGACGTGGAGATGTTTGCCCATTCCTTGAAAGGCGCTGCTGCAAATGTGTCAGCCAAAGGGCTTGCTGTATTGGCGGGTAACTTGGAAGATCAGGCGGGTAGCGACGGACGCATGGAAGCAAGCTTGATGGACAAAATTCAAGCGACGCTGCTAGAAATTCAACAGTATATTCCAAGCGATGAACCCGTTGAAAAAAAACCGGAAGAAGCCGCTTTTGCGGGGTACACGCCAAGAGAGTTCCGTATCGAACTGGAGCAACTCAAAATTCTCTTGAACAACTTTGACACACAAGCCGTTGATTTTGTTACGGGCATTAAAGAAAGCTCTAAGAGCATGGATGTTGACCTCACACCTGTTGAGGATGCTATCCGCAAATTTGAATACGAAGTTGCGGCGAAGAAACTTGAGATGGTATTGGAATCATTGGGTATGGATGAAGAAGAGAACACACCAACCTTGTTTTAAGCAAGATGGCTATGACGTGGCGTTAATGAAATGATAGCGTCATCAAAACAAAAAAGGCCGCTCAATGAAGATTGAGCGGCCTTTTCAATGGTCAGTGAACCCGAAAACGATGCTGAAAAGCGATTACTTCGCCAAAGAACGGCTACGCAGTTCGAAAATCAGTTTCTCGGCGCTACATTCAAACTTCAAGCGCACTTTTAGTGGGTTAAGCGCCAGTTCAGCAGACTCATCCAGATCGTGGATCACCGCGTCGTTAACTTGTTTCGCCAGTGATAGGTACGCATTGAATTCAGCGATAGCGGTCGTTTTATCTTCCGCAAAGATTTCAACTTCAGCCACATCGTCGCCTTCGCTGATAACGTAACCCATTTCAGCGGTCACGCCGCACGCTTCACATACTTGAAATTCTTCCTGACTCATGAGCACTCTCTCGATGATGGGGATAATAATTAGATTCGCCCTTAGGCTATTTCGTAATATTACTACATTTAACGTTGGTGTTTGTAGGGTTTTTTACGGTTCGTGATGGCTGGGCGGAGGGGAAGTGTAGGAACAGCGTGGCGAAATAAATCACTCTCAAAAAGAAAGCGGACGCATCCGTCCGCTTTCTTTTGAAAAGGAATAGCGAGAGAAAATTACTCTTCCCACTGCACCAATTTGTCAGATGGCCATGTCGCACCTAGGTTGTGATACTTCTTCTCAAGCAAGTGACGACGAATTTTCAGGGTTGGCGTGAGTAAGCCGTTTTCAACGCTCCAAGGCTCTTTGATTAGCAAGACACCTTTTATCTTAGCGTGTGCTTCCAACTCGCCATTAATGGTGTCAATGATGCGGTTTAGGCGACGCTCATAGCGCTCTGGGTCAAAGTTCGGAAACTCCTGAGGTAACGCCAGCAATACTGGCCCTGGCATACCAGAACCCACGAGACACATCATTTCGATGTTACTGATTTCAAACAGACGCTTTTCAATCGGCACAGGGCTAACGAATTTCCCTTTGGCGGTTTTAAAGGTGTCATTTTTACGGCCTTGAATACTGAGGAAGCCTTCGCTATCAAGATCGCCGATGTCACCTGTGTGTAACCAGCCATCAATGATGGTTTCAGCGGATGCCTCTGGGTTTTTGTAATAGCCTGCAAACAAACCTTCGCCGCTAACAAGAATCTCACCATCTGCGGCGATTTTTATCTCAACCCCTGGCCCTGCGTTACCCACGGTACCGATTTTGTCAGCGCGGAACGGGTAGTTCAGCGTGCTATAAGCAAAGGATTCAGTCATACCCCAAGCCTCGGTGATGTTTAACCCAAGGCGTTCATACCAACGCAAGAGCGCGGCTGAAACGGGTGCAGACCCACAACCCAACACACGCGCTTGGTCAAGGCCAAGATTCTTGGCGACTTTCTTCTTAATCAAACCCGACACGAACGGGATGCTAAGCAAAATATTCAGCTTGCTGTCTGGCAGCTTTTGCTGGATGCGTTGCTGGAACAGCGTCCACAAGCGCGGCACCGAGATGAACAAGGTAGGGCGCTGCATTTTCACATCATCGATAAAGGTATCGAGTGATTCAGGGAATGCAGTACAAATACCGGACATCATTGCTGAGCCCATGATGTATACACGCTCTGTGATGTGTGCAAGTGGCAAGTAAGAGAACAAACGCTCTCCGCCCACCATGCCGATATGGTCTATGAGACGCTGTGCAGACCACGCGAAAGCGCCATAGGTCAACATTGCGCCTTTGGGTAAGCCTGACGTACCTGAGGTGTACACAATCGACATCAAGTCGTCGTCAGCATGCGCAGGGTTCACGTCCGCTCGCTCATGCTGCGCCACCAAATCTGACCAATCATACCCGCAATTGATGGTTGGGTAGGGCATGGCGATGGTTTGTAGGTTACTGCGTGAGGTTAAAGCATCTTTCAGCGCTTTGGTGTCGTCAAGCTTGCCGACAAACAGGGCTTTTGCCTCACTGTGGTCGAGCACATGACCAATCGTATCTTCACCGGCGGTTGGGAAGATGGGTACACTAACGTAACTGCCCAGCATCATTGCTAAATCAGCAATGAACCACTCGGCACAGTTTTTTGAGATTAGCCCGACTTTGTCACCCGGTTCTAAGCCCATTCCACTTAAGGCCGTTACGATTCTCAGTGCCTGATCGACGGCATCTGAGTAAGTGAAATCTGTAAATTGGCGATTGATGATTTGTCGTAGAAAGATCTCATCAGGGCGTTCATCAGCCCATCGCAGCATTTGTTGATATGGTTTTGGTTGACCCATAACGGACCCCGTATAGCTGAAGGGAAGAGGTTAATTGTTCTAATTATATGTTATTGAGTTGTTAAACTAAGAGTCGAGCCATGGTTTGGTCAAGTTGTTCTTTCAAACGCTTGTTCAAATTTTGAAGCTCGTAACGAAGACGCGTTGAAAACACATGCGCATAGACAAAGAATAACACTATGGTTTCATTGCGTTATCGATTCTTCTGACAAACTTTCTTAACAAATCTAACCCGCTTCACGCTTCTTACAATTTCGCGAAGTATGTGCTCATAAAATAGACATATGTACTATCTTTAAGATAGCGAGTTAGCGATGGGTAGTCGGTAAATTCTCCCCGTCGGTTTCCGCCAAAACAAAAAGCAAATACGCGCCTACCAACATACTTCACTCAAGAGCGCGCGTGCTGGTCGCAGAGAGGTCGGACGTTCTGAAGCCTGCACTTACTCCTTATGGAAGCCAGGAAACAGGGATTAGAGATATGCCAAAGAGAAGCAAAGAAGATACCGAAGTAACCATTCGACTGATCCTAGATGCCGTTGTCGATCAACTTGTTACTTTGGGGTACGACAGAATGTCTTACACCACATTGAGCCAGCAAACAGGGATTTCTCGGACAGGGATCAGCCATCACTTCCCCAAAAAAACTGATTTCATCACGCGATTGGATGACAGGTTGCTCGGGATTTTGATTGACCGTCTCGATCTAGATGGCGACAAACTAAGCTTCATAGACAGTTGGCTGAACGCTTTGCGTTCAGATAACCGTTTTACCGCCGTGTTGCGCTTGTTCTTCCTTCACACCGTCTCGTCAGAGAATGCTGAGGAGTTTACAAGCCATGCCAGCAAGAAGCTGCATTCACTGTGTTGCGATCGCTATGGTGACGACTTTGAGAAAGAATTTGAGTGGTTGCTAGGGAAGTCTCTACTGACAATGGCGTAATGATGGTCGCCTTGGACATAATTTGTCACCTTGGACGCAGTTAACGCGAGAGCTAGATATTCTCCCGACCTCGTGGGTTCTCGCCGTGGGCTCGAAAAAAGACGCTTAACCTGAGCGTCTTTTTTTGGTCCATTCTTTGACGCTTGATTACAAAGTGACGTTTTTTAACCACATTTTTCACCCCTAAATTGATCTGAAACAGTAAACAGCCAAAAACTATTCAATCACCCAAATTTAAGTTGAATAGTTCAAATTAAATTTAATAATGGGCGCTCGGAATCCGTTTTTTAGATTTACCCCCTTTTTCCAACGAGAGTTTTCATGAGCAATTCATTAGTACTAGTCCTCAACGCCGGCAGTTCATCACTAAAATTCGCATTAATGGACGCACAAACAGGCGCAGCAATGTTGTCTGGTCTTGGTGAGTGTTTTGGTCTGGAAGATGCGCGCATCAGCTGGAAGCGTGACGGACAAGACAAACAAGAGCTCATGCTCGAGCAAGGTGGTAATCATCACGAGAAAGCGGTTGAGCTTATCGTTGAATTGGTTGAAAGCATGAACGTGAACGATCAGCTTGTTGCTATCGGTCATCGTGTTGTTCATGGCGGCGAAAAATTCGCACAAGCAACGTTGTTGAATGACAGTGTTGTGAATGAAATTGACGCACTGAGTGATCTTGCGCCGCTGCATAACCCAGCGAACGTGATGGGCATTCGCGCAGCAATGAAAGCATTCCCTTCGTTGCCTCAAGTTGCGGTGTTCGATACCGCTTTCCACCAAACCATGCCGCAAAAAGCCTTTACCGGAGCCATCTGTAACGAGCTTTACAAAGAATACGGCATTCGCCGTTACGGCTTCCACGGCACAAGCCACTACTTCGTCAGCCGTGAAGCTGCCAAGATGCTGAACAAGCCTGTTGAAGAAACTAACTTCATTTCGGTTCACCTTGGTAACGGTGCCTCTGTCTCTGCGGTTCGCCAGGGTGAATCTGTTGATACCTCTATGGGCTTTACGCCATTGGCAGGTTTGATGATGGGTACGCGTTCTGGCGACCTAGACCCGGGTATCATCGAGTTCCTGATGAAGAAAGGTTGGACGCATGAGCAAGTGTTCGACACCTTGAACAAGAAATCGGGTTTCTTGGGTGTTTCTGGTTTGACGTCTGACGCACGTGGCATCCTTGAAGCCATGGAAAGCGGCCATGAAGGTGCGAAACTGGCGTTTGAAGTGTTCACCTACCGCGTCGCGAAATTCATCGGCTCTTACATGATCCCGTTAGATAGCCTAGATGCCGTTATCTTCACGGGCGGCATTGGTGAAAACTCACTGCCTATTCGCCGTGAAATTCTGAAAAACCTAAAACTGCTTGGTTTTGTTGAAGACGTTGCGGGCAACGAAGCGGCACGTTTCGGTAACGCAGGCGTTATCGGTGCGTCTGAAATGCTAGGTGCACAAGTGTTGGTTATTCCAACCAACGAAGAATTCGTGATTGCATCGCAATCAGCTGAGTTTGCGAAGTAACAAGAAAACGTAGAATTGAAAAGAGGAGCCGCTGATGAAAGTCAGCGGCTTTTTTTATTCTATCGAAGAACAATCAGAGTAAAGCGTGTTAGAAATGGTAGGCCACGGTTGCACCAACCATCCATTGGTCTTCACTGTCAACAATCGGAGAATCACCAACTTCGTCGCCTAAACGTGTGTATTGCGTTGACTGCGTGAGATTCCAGTTGTCACTGAGCGGATAGATCAGCTTGTATCCCACCTCATAAGCGACACTGCTGTCGCCAGTGTAAGCGGGGCGATTGACCCGCGCTTCGTTTTGATTCACGCCAAAATAGTAATCAACAAAGTCTTTGCTTTGCAGCATCACACCGGCGAAAGAAACGAAGTCGGCATCGCCGATGGGAAAGATGTCGAAGTATCTCGCGCCAGCAACATACCCTTTATAAGCACCGGACACATCGTGTTGGAAATAGGTGGAAATCACGCCTGTGCCGACTCTGAAATCTGCATTCATGCCGAGATCGAGGCTCAAGTTGCGGTCATCCATGCCTTTTAGAAAGTCTGAGGTGTCTTTGTCATAGGCGATGCCTGACGTGGTCAGGATAACCCCAAGGTTGACCCAGTCACTGTCTGTGCCGAAGACACGATAGTTTGCGCCACTAAAATCGACATTTAGGTTTTCACCGTGGTAGCCAAAATTCAATAAGGGAACGACGGAGTTATCTTGTTCTTTATAGAGATCGCTGATACCCGCTGCGCCCACCTCCGCTATCCATGTGTTTTGTTTGGTGTAGATACCACCGTTTAAAATATATGTGTCGCCTGCGGCATGAACGGCAGAAGCTGCGGCAAGGGTAGAACATAAAACGATAATGTTTTTCATGATGCTGTCCTGAGTTGTGCGTCCTGTGAACACCGTACGAAATCAGCTTGCTTGAAGAAAGGGTCAGTGTGTCAGGGTTTGTGGGTTTTTTGTCACTGATTGTCAGCGCCAAGGTATGGAAACGAAAGAACGACTCTGGCGCCACTTGAAGAAGGTTCTTCGAAGGCGGCATGACCGCCATGTTTCTCTATGATCAGTTTTACGATCGCCAATCCCAACCCGTGGCCCATGTTCGCCTTGTTTCTTGAGGGATCGATACTAAAAAAGGGTTCGAAGAGGCGCGCTCGGTGTTGCTCAGGAACCCCTGGGCCATCGTCTTCAATAACGATCTGAATGCTTTGATTATGTTGATAACAATGCACAGTTACTTTGGATTGTGAGTACCTCATGGCATTGGCTAATACGTTTTCAATTGCCCGCTTTAACAAGGTTTTGTCAGCCCAAAAAGAGATATCAGGCTCCACGGCTACGTCTATTTGACGATGCTGCGGATTCGGCAAGCGCTCAACCAAATGTATGATGAGTGGTTGTGCTGCAATATCCTCTCGATTGAGGTGCGCATCTTCACGGCCTACTTTCGCGAAGTAAAGCAGTGCATCAACCAATTGCTCCATTTCCTCTGTATCTTCGATAATACTTGCGATTTTTTCCTTGAGCGCTGGGGTATCGGCTTCTTCATGAAGAATTTCTGCTTGCCACTGAATACGAAAAATAGGTGTACGAAGATCATGGGCGACCGCTTGGGTGAGAGTACGGTTGCTGGTGATGAGCTGGGATATTTTGTCAGCCATTTCATTGAAGCTTTCGTTCATTTTTCCCACTTTGTTTCCACTGTTGGTGGGAGCACGCACGTTCTGCGGCTGATAAACCAGATAAGCCAACTTGAATAGATCAAGAAGCCGATGGCGGTAAACACGAAAAACAAAGAATCGCTAAACGCTATTTTTTGCCGAACCAGTGCGCCTTCATCGGGGGCGATGTGATAGAAACTCTCAGAGTTGGGAAAAGTTAGTCAAAGTGCCCGCTCTTCGTCATAAAAGGAATAAGGATGGGGCGGGGGATTCAGCGCAAAGTAGTTTTTTACCTCGTTGGGTGCATTATCCAGGGGCACAATGTTCAAGATACTGGCTGTGGTGTCGGCATAGTTGGCAAGTAGCTGCGCTGTAAACGCATTGCCCTGTGGCTCGGACAGGGTATTTAAGGCGTGATGAAGGGCGGCAGCTTGCATGTCCTCCAGGACATAGTCGTAGTCTGGATTGAGTTGATAGACAAAGAAATCAAAGGCAAACAGACTGACAATAAACAGAAAAAACAGTCCGATGAATGATTCGATATAAATTCGCCACATAGTCACACGTTATGTTGAAGGTCGTGCCAAGCATCTGGCACAAAAAGATAACCCTTCCCCCTCACGGTAATGATCCGAGAGGGCTAGGAGGGGTTGTCTCCTAGTTTTTTGCGCAAACTGACCACTTTGTTGTCAATGGTACGATCCAATCCATCGTATTCAATGCCTCTTACTGCAAGGGTAAGTGTATCTCTGGATAACACCTCATCCGCCGATTCCGCGAGCAACCACAAGAGATCAAACTCACTGTCTGATAAGGGGACATGTTTATCGGCTAATGCACACCATTTTCGTGTTTTATTTAGCGATAAACTGCTATAAATCAGCGTGTTATTCGCTTTTTGTGGCAAGTGCTCTACTGTTACTGACGGATTATCACCTCGTCGGGTTAATGCCCGTAATCGCGCCAATAACACTCTGGGTTTAATCGGCTTAGTAACAAAGTCATCAGCCCCGATTTCGAGTGCAGCCACGTGGTCAAAATCATCATCACTGGCTGTCAGCATGAGTACCTTGCCAGAAAACTGGGGGCGGATCTGTCGGCAAATTGTCAGACCATCGATATCAGGTAGCATCAGATCAAGCATGACAATCTCGGGTTGCTCCAACAAAATCGCTTCAATCGCATCTTCCCCTTGCTCGAATGCCTTAACGTCAAAGTCTTGTTCTTTGAAATAAGAAGACAGAACCTGACGAAGCTTAGCGTCATCTTCAACGATGAAAAGACGGGGAGTAGGTGCCATCTGACGTCCTTAATATTCATGTAAACAATATGATCCACAAACTGTTTTAGCACAGCCTTTGGGGTTGAGTGGTCACTAATTGTTAAATTATGGATAAAAAGGCAAAGAAAGTTCGCGCATTGACAGTGTGGAAATCTTTGACCAAATGAGAGGTTCTACCAAGCACTGATGGGTGCCAAACATGGCATTTGGATTTTTGCATCAAAATAATCTTGTGATTTTGGTCACAAAAAATTACCATCTCGCCCCCTTTTAAATGCAGACCCCAAATCAAATGAACATTTCAGAATGTATGTTAGCCGTAATCACAAATGACTACGTTTTAGCCTGCAGTATGTTTGCTGGCTTTATTGCGATCACGTATTTAGCGTTAAGCTTTGCGCGTGTTAGCTATATGCCAAAAACCCCACATTGGTTGATGTCGATCATCGTCGCTGTGGCGATTGCTGGCGTTTCAATTCCCCTTTATGTAGAGCTAAACGTCAAAGCGCAAAGCATCATCAATACACAGCAAGCGCCAACCAACGAACACTGATTTTTGCAACGCCGTTGTTTGCCGTCGCCGATGAGTTTAGCGGACGAACTTATCGGCTATAGACAGTCGCTTATGCGGCAAAAAATGCCTTTTGCATAAAAACCATACGCTGCATGCAGATATTTTGTAACGGGCGGTAACGAAATTTGATGCTCGAAAGGGCAACTAGAAACTCGATGAATGCGTTGAATGTATTGTGTTTCCTGCCTTGGCTCGCACTTTGTTAGCCTTTGCGTCTCTAACTACTTACACGTTGCCCTGCGATTATTCTCTAGACTCTTTCAATTCGACGGAAATATACTGCGCATCCTGTTATTACATTAGGAATACTGTGTGGACCCCTCCTCGAATCAATTGTGTAAACCGTTCTTGGTCGTTTGTTATCAAGGGAGAGCACGACAATGATTGAGCCCCTTCTTACCCTGCTATTTGGCATTCTTCTTATCTTGGCGATTATTGCAGCAAACGGTTACTTCGTTGCGCAAGAGTTCGCGTACATGGCGGTGGACCGAGCAAGACTCGCAACGTTAGCTGCCACCGGCGATGAAGCAGCAAAACGCGCGTTAGCCGTCACCAAACGAACCAGCTTCATGCTTTCTGGTGCCCAACTTGGCATCACAGTAACTGGCCTTGTCCTAGGTTTTGTTGCTGAGCCGCTCGTGGGCCAATCCATGGGCGTGATATTGCAAAGCTTCGGGTTATCGCTAGAAGCGGGTATTGCGATCGGTACGATCGTCACCTTGGGCGTGGCGATGGTTGTTCAAATGATTTTTGGTGAGCTGTACCCGAAGAACCTTGCGATTGCGAACGCTGAGCCGATGTCGCGCATGATGTCTCGCTCGACGTTGATCTACATGTCAGCATTCGGCTGGATAATCAGCTTCTTCGACAAGTCAGCCAACCTGCTTCTTCGTGCTGTTCGTATTGAGCCTGTGCACGATCTTGACGTGAGCGCGTCAGAGGAAGATTTACACCACATCATCGCGAACTCGCGTGAAAGCGGTGATTTGGCTGTTGAGCTGTCGCTGATGATGGATCGTATTCTTGATTTCCCCGAGCGCGATGTTGAGCATGCCATGGTGCCGCGTTCGCAAGTGGATTGGGTTGAGCCGGAAACCACACTGACTGAGCTTTTATCGTTGATGGCACAAGCACACACGCGTTACCCCGTGATTAACGATGACGATGCGCCTGTTGGTGTTGTGCATCTGTCGGATGTATTGGCTCACATTGATGCGGGCAATACGGAAGACACGGTTGACGCGGTAATGCGTCCTGCTATCGTTCTGCCGACCTTGATGCGCCTGCCTGATGCGCTTGATCAGCTTGTTACGTCCACCAATCAGTTGGCCTGTGTCATTGATGAATACGGCGGCTTTGCGGGTGTACTGACCATTGAAGATTTGGCGATGGAAATCGTTGGTGAAATCACCGATGAGCACGATGCTGACAGCGGCGAAGCCGTTGTCTCTGAAAGTGACAACATCTGGTTGATGGAGGGTGATGTACATATCGACGAAGTGGAACGTGCAATTGGTTACGACCTGCCAAGAGGTGATGTGGAAACCATCGCGGGTATGTTGATTGCCGAGCGCGGCGCGCTGCCTGCAGAGGGCGAGACGGTTAACATTGAGCTACCTGTAGATCCGTCAGAATTCGCGTCTGGTGAATTGTTCAAGCGCCATCTTGAAGTAGTAGTATTGCGTATTGAGCGACACGTGCCGACAGAGGTACGTGTAAAACTGATAGAGAATCCCGTTGAGGAGGGTGAAGAATGATCACTGATCCATTGATTGTTACGCTCGTGACAACAGCCCTTATCATCTTGAGTGGCTTCTTCGTGATTATCGAGTTCGCTTTGATGGGCGCGCGTCGTCACCGTCTAGAAGAAATCGCGGTTGAAAGTGCCTCGGCACGCGCAGCATTGCGTGGTATGAATGATCTTACTTTGATGCTCGCGGGTGCGCAGCTCGGTATTACCTTCTGTACCTTTGCATTGGGTGCGGTGACCAAGCCTGCGGTTGACCTTTGGGTCAGTCCTGTCTTTCTCGCGATGGGCCTGCCGGACTGGGCGGCTGGCGGTGCATCGTTTGGTTTTGCACTGTTTGTTGTTACCTTCCTTCACCTTGTGGTGGGGGAAATGGCGCCGAAATCTTGGTCTATTGCGCACCCAGAAAAATCAGCACTTGCCATTGGTATCGTTGCGCGAGCCTATGTTTGGCCACTACGTCCATTGCTTAACTGGATCAACCGCATCGCGAATGGTTTGGTGAAAGCCTCTGGCATTGAGCCTGTTGAGAGTGCGGCGGTTGGCGGGCAAGACGTTGATACCATTCGCCAGCTCGTTGAGCATTCGGGCAAAGTGGGCACGCTGAAACCGAACATTCAAAAGCAACTCTCTGGCCTTATCGACTTGAGTACCATTCCGGTTGAAACCTTGGTAACAGAAGGGCAGGTAATGGCACACGTTGATAAGCATGCAACGGTTGCCGATGTGCGTGTTGCGGCGATGGAATCGGGTCACTTGCGTATTCTGGTGTTTGGAAAGCGTGGCTTGAAGCCGCTTGTTGTTCACGTGCGAGATACCTTGCTAGAGCCTGCTGACAGGCCGGCTCGAGAGGTTGCGCGTAAAGCCTATGTGCTGGATGCAAACACGCCTGTTTATGAGGCGCTGGCTCGCATGCGAGAAGCGAGTGTTCAGTTAGCGGTCGTGAGCAAAGGCGACAAGATGATTGGTGTCGTGACCTTGGCAGATATCTTGAAATGCGTTCTGCCGACGACAACTGCAAATTAATCAAATAGCCAGTGTGACAATAAAAAACGCCACCTTCAGGTGGCGTTTTTTGGTTCTGTCAATCCATCAGAGTTTTGGCAATGTTGCCCAAATGGCAGCGAGCATGTCATGACCGAACATGGTGCTGCGCTCTGGCGACCAGCCGTAGAGCTCATCAGCCTGACTGATATGATCTTTAAAGGGCATCTCAACGGTGTAAGACAAACATTTGAAGGTTTCACCTACCCAGTTTGAACACAGAGTAAGGTTGGCTTTGCCCGGTTCATCTTTGTCATACCCAAACTCATCTTGGAATTCTGGTGTGATAGTCAGCAATGCTTGTTTGAAGTGAGTTTCCAACGCTTGCAACGCTTTGCTGTAAGAAGGAATGCCTTCGCTACCAGCAACAAAGTTGTAAGGAATGGCTTCATCGCCGTGAATATCTAGCATCATATCAACGCCAGTTTCTAGCATGCGTTCCCGCACATAGTAAACTTCAGGGCTTTTTTCGACCGATGGAGTCGCCCATTCACGATTCAAGTTCACGCCAATGGCATTGGTGCGAAGGTGACCACGAATCGCGCCGTCTGGGTTCATGTTTGGCACCACGCGGAACACTGCGTTGTCGATCAACGCGCGTCCAACCGTGTCTGTTTCATCAAGAAGACGCAGCAACAAACCTTCAATGAACCACTCCGCCATGGTCTCGCCTGGGTGTTGGCGACCAATGACCCAAATGTTCTTTTTGCCTTCTGCAGGTTCGCCAATCGTCAGCATGCTGATGTCATTGCCATCAAGCGTTTGGCCAAGCGTTTCCAACTGGCAGGCATAGTGCATTTGCGCGCTGTGGATCAAGTCTTGGTGGCGGTCGTACGAGTAAGGTGCAAAGTAAGCAAAATACATGGAGCCGCACTCTGGAATGGCGGTGAAGCTCAGTGTGTCGCCATCAAATTCTGCAGGAATGCGGAACCACTCATCGCGGTCGTAAGAAGCAACAACATCGTAGTCTTTCCAACCTTCCGGGTAGGCAGACTTTGCAAGATTTAGGATCTTAAAAGAATGCGGTGTTTGCGGTGTGGTTTCCAAACGAAAGTAAAACCATTGTGCTATATCCGTCTGATTATCCTCTGGAATGGTGAGCTGAATATCGTTGGGCGTATCGGCGTTAACAACCTGAATGTTACCGCTTTCGAAATTGCTGAATATTTTCATGTGAATGCACTGGTCAATTGAGGATAGTCACAGAGATTAGCACAGTTTTTGATGGCAAAAAGGGGATGCTTTCATTCATTATGGACGCATCAATAAAGCTGTATTCAAGTGCTCAAAACTTATTCTGATGGGGCAATTAATGTCGGTGTTTATTAGCACATTATAATTAAGTGTCTAATATTACGTCGTTTTTGTCTCAAAGAAAGAGCATTCCTCTTTTAAGTTTTTGTGTCTACTGGATATCTGGTTTAATGCTATTCAAATAACCAGAAGGTGCCGAACTGAGCAGATTTGTCTTATGACGTATGAATGTTTGTGACGTCAGGCTACTTGGGTATGGGCTTATTCATAGAGAGAAATATTTAGGGAAGTAGACATGCATTCATTAGACATTCGTGGTAAGAAGATGGCATATCAAGACGTGGGTAGTGGCCCTGTTTTGGTTTTTGGCCATAGTTTTCTCTGGGATAGTGCTATGTGGACACCACAAGTTGATGAACTCAGCCAGCATTATCGCTGCATCGTGCCGGATCTCTGGGCGCACGGTGCGTCTGACTTTGCCCCAGACACTACGAAGAACCTGATTGATTATGCCGACGATGTATTGGCATTGCTTGATGCGCTCGAGATTGACACGTTTTCGATTGTGGGCCTTTCTGTCGGAGGAATGTGGGGGGCAGAGCTTGCGATTACAGCGTCTTCTCGCGTGAATGCATTGGTGTTGATGGATACCTTCATTGGTTTCGAACCTGAAGTTACCCATGCGAAATACTTTGCCATCATGGACATGATTGAAAGTGCAGAGATGGTTGCTCCACCGCTGGTGGATACGGTTGCGCCGATGTTTTTTTCACGCAATGCCGCTGAAACTGCGCCAGAGCTCGTTGCAGGCTTTCGCGAGAAGCTATCAAACTTGAAGGGAGAGCAGGCAAAACAAGTGGTCAGAATTGGACGCATGGTGTTTGGTCGACGTGATACCTTTGATGATATCGCCAAGCTGACTGCACCGACGCTCATCTTAGTGGGAGATCAAGATATGCCGCGTCCACCACTGGAATCCCAATTAATGCACGATGAAATCAAGGGCAGCGAATACCATGTGATTCAAGGTGCAGGGCACATCAGCAACCTTGAACAAGTGGACAAAGTGACTGCCTATCTTTCTGATTTCTTGTCGCGACAACACGCGTAAATTGTCCTGTTTAGCAATGAAATAGTGAGACACAAAAAAGGCCGAACATAGCGTTCGGCCTTTTCGTTGTCTTGATGATCTGCAACGCTCGAAGGGAATGTTGTACTCACTTAGCTATCATTCGAAATCCATGCCATGGCGTCTGCTTCTGTGGCAAAGGTTTTCATTTCCCCTGAGATAAACCAACTGCCCACTTTGGCTGCGGCTTCCTGCCAAGTTTTACTGCCAATCATAGCGATTTTGCTGAAGTTTCTGCCATGTTTGAGCCCAAGTTTGAAATCGTCCCACGCTGCTCGAAGCTCCCAACCTTCAAAATGTGTCAGATCAACCACCACGTTGACCTCGGTATTAGGTACTTCTTTGATGGCGGAATCGAGCATTGGGGTGAAGACTTCATAATCTTCATGGGTAAGTTTCCCCACGACTGACAGTTTGACAAACAACTCACCATTTACACGTTCAATGCCGACAGATAAACCATGATTGCTCGTAGTCATATAAACCTCTGTGTGTGCTGGTCGAAAAGAGAAAGGAAAAAACGTTTTCGTCTGATTAGTTAAACAGACAGGTAGCATATTGCTATCTATACTCCTTGAAAATTTGATTCTCTGCGCATTTGTCACGGTGTCGCAGAGGGCGAATAAGCCCTTTTAGAAAACACTATGTAGGAGATCGGGATGTTTGTATTGCGCTGCTCTTTTGTGATGGCACTCAGTGCCAGCCTTGTATCTCTTCATGCCGTCGCAAGCATTGAAGATTTGACGGCTCACCGAGATAACTATTTTCTCCCTTTCTACAAAGAGCAAAAGGTGAACCAAGCACGTTTTGAGGCGCTAAATCCGAACGATACGCCTGCCAAAGACACCTTCATTCAATTCCAAATCAGTCTGAAATACCGTTTGCTTGACCTTGATAATGAGGGAGACAGTGGAAGAGGTGGCGACGGACTGTATGTCGCGTACACCCAACGTTCCAACTGGGAGGCCTATGATTCTTCAGCTTACTTTCGGGATTCCGACTACAACCCAGAATTGTTCTACCGACTGACCTTTGAAAACTGGCAGACATCCATTGGTTTTGAGCATCAATCAAATGGCGCAGGCGGCGATATCGAAGTGAGTTGGAACCGTGCATATATTGACGTTCAGTATGATTTTGAGCACGGTTTTGTTCGCTTCAAACCGTGGGCGCGGGTTGGTAGTGTGGACTACAACCCTGACATTGATGATTTTCTTGGCTATGGCGAAGTCGAACTTGGCTGGTTGCCGACACAAAATAATGAAATCAAATTGCTCGCGAGGAATGTTTTTACCCAGGACTTCGAGCGTGGTTATTACAACTTAAGCTGGAATTTCCCCATTTATCAGGGGTTAAGAGGGTATTTGAAAGTGGAGACAGGATACGGTTTGACGATTTCAAATTACAATTTCAGAGATTCTGCGTATGGCCTGGGGGTTGCGTTTGATCTCTAGTTTCACCTGTCGTTGAGCCAAGAAAAAAGCCCTCCTAAGAGGGCATTGTATTCTCTAAACCAACATTGAACTAACGCTTAGAAATACGATGGCGCAGTAAATACCGTCGCGCTATTAATAGTGAGTGGGTTACGTGTTGGTTTTGGCAAGTTGAGTGCTGCAACGGCCTTTTTACCTTCTGTCGTTATACCGCCCGTGTAATTTAGTGTTGATTGCCCTGGAAGCATGTTGGCAACCACGCCTGGGTTCCACGCAGCAAAGAAGTCGGTCAGATCCGTCTGTGCTGCATACGATGCACACAACATCAAGGTATCGCTCTTACCGAGGCGCTGATCGCGGCATTGGTTGTCACCGTGAAGCGACATCGCTGGGTCTGAGGCATTTCGCGTTAGGCGGTGCATAAGCGTGAATAGATGGAAACCTTCCATCCCTTCTACTTGGCTGTAATACGCAGGGACTTTTCCTTCTTCATACCATTTATCGATTGCAAACTCGGTCTGTGCCCATTCTTTGAGTTGCGCGAACATCAACAAACGCTCACCTGCGCCACTTGCCCCCACGCGTGGCCGCTTTCCGCTTTCACGAAATCAGGTGCATGCTTGTCAAGATGGTAGTGTTTGCTTAATCGAAATAAGAGGTTGTTACGTTGCCCGGCAGGGCGAGATTACGTGTGTTCATATTTTGCTCAATCCCTTCACGCCTGCGAG
>JBELME010000056.1:0-18108 GCA_042096095.1 Enterovibrio sp. | reverse complement strand
CACGGTCATGATGATCACAAAGACCATGACGACCACGGTCATGATGATCACAAAGGCCATGACGACCACGGTCACGATGATCACAAAGGCCATGACCACCACGACCACGATGATCATGAGGGTGAAGATGGGCACGGTGAGTTCAACGTGCAGTACACGTTCCACTGTGATAACCCGGAGAACCTCAAATCTGTAAGCACAAACTGGTTTAAGGCTTTCCCGCAGACTGAACAAATCAAGATTCAATCACTGACAGACAGTGGTGTTATAGCAGCAGACATGACTGCGTCATCAAACACCTTTAAATTTTAAGCTGCGATACAGTCGGACATATACCCAAACAGTTTGAAGATGCAGGATTCAGCGAGCTTTACTGATGTTATGATCAAGGCGTCCCTTTGCCGATGTAGTGCGCTCCATCAAAAAGGGACAACACCGAGCATGGCGTCAGTAAACTCGCCCGAAGGGAGGCCCTCAGTGCGTCCACTTCATCGTTAAATTCCTGTGAAATAGAATGACTATTCCTACAAGAATTTGCCTTGAATTGAACACTCTGATGGCCTCTGACATCGAGCATCTTCAGGTTGTTTGGGTATAAAAGAAGAACAAGGAGTAGACCCTCTCTATGAGGGTCTTTACCACATGTCGATATTAAAACTAGAGAACGTGCGTTTTCGCTGGGAAAGCCAGCCAGATTGGCAAATTGATATTCCTGCTTTTTCCGTAGAGCGGGGTGAGAAAGTGTTTTTGAAAGGCGCAAGTGGAAGCGGCAAATCCACGTTATTAAGCTTAATTGCCGGTATTAATCTCGCATCATCGGGATCGCTGCAGCTCTGTGATACCGAACTGACCGCTTTAAAAGGCAGTCAGCGTGATGTGTTTCGTGCCGACAACATCGGTTATATTTTTCAGCAGTTTAATTTGCTTCCTTATCTGTCGGTATTGGACAACGTTCTCCTGCCTTGCCGTTTTTCCTCTTTACGTAAGCAGCGCGTGTCGGGTGATTTAGCACAAGAAGCTAAACGTCTTTTACTGGCACTTGATCTACCTGAAACCTGTTTAATCAAACCTGTCACCGCATTAAGTATTGGGCAACAACAGCGTGTAGCCGCTGCGCGTGCATTGATCGGCAAGCCTGCTTTGCTTTTGGCTGATGAACCCACCTCCGCCCTTGATTTTGATAGCCGAAATGCGTTTATCGCCTTGCTGATGAAAGAATGTGAGCATGCAGGATCTAGCTTGCTGTTTGTGAGTCATGACCACACCTTAGAATCGCATTTTGATCGTTCGGTATCGCTTACCGACATCAATGGAGCCAGTCATTCAGGCACTGCAACGCAAGCGGAGGGCGTATGACCATTTTTAGACTCGCCTTACAAAGCCTGAAAAACCGTAAAGCAACTGCGCTACTAACCGTACTGACCGTGGCCATTTCCGTGGTGTTGTTACTGGGTGTTGAGCGTGTTCGAACGCAAGCGAAGGACAGCTTCGCAAATACCATTTCTGGCACCGATTTGATCGTGGGTGCGCGTTCAGGACAAGTGAATCTGCTGCTGTATTCTGTCTTCCGAATTGGCAATGCCACCAACAATATTGATTGGAAAAGTGTTGAAGACATTCGCGCCAACCCCGCCGTTAAGTGGAGCATTCCAATTACATTAGGGGATTCGCATCGTGGTTTTCGTGTGGTTGGCACCACGGATGACTACTTCAAACATTATCGTTTTGGCCAGAAACAAGCGCTTACCTTCCGTGAAGGGAAACCGTTTGAAGGGCTGTTTGATACGGTTATTGGTGCGGAAGTGGCGAAAAAGCTCGGCTACTCGCTCGGTGACAGCATTGTGATTGCGCATGGTTTGGCGGATAAAAAATTCAGTCGCCATGATAATCTTCCTTTCACCGTTACGGGTATTCTTGCGTCGACAGGAACGCCCGTTGATCGTAGTGTGCATGTTTCCTTGCCTGCGATCGAAGCTATCCATATTGGGTGGGAAAGTGGTGCACAGCTAGGCCCCGGTATTTCCGCGGAAGATATTGATATTGAAACACTTCAATCCGATCAAATTACGGCACTATTTGTTGGGTTGAAAAGCCGTATTCAAACCTTTGCCCTACAACGTAGCATCAACGAATACACCAAAGAACCGCTGACTGCCATTATGCCGGGTATCGCCCTGCATGAACTGTGGAGTTTGATGTCGGTGGCTGAACAAGCATTGCTGGTAGTGTCAGGGTTTGTTGTGATTGCAGGCTTAATGGGGATGTTATCGAGCCTACTGACTAGCTTGAATGAACGCCGTCGTGAAATGGCAATCTTACGGGCAATGGGCGCACGTCCATCACACATCTTTGTTTTGTTGATCAGCGAAGCGCTCTTGCTAACAGCATTAGGTATCGCATTGGGCGTGGTGACGTTATACGGTGTCTTGGCTATTGCTTCTCCTTTTGTGCTTTCTCATTACGGATTACAACTGTCAGCCTCTTGGCTGAGTCTGCACGAATGCATGTTGATGGGCATTGTGCTCTGCGCAGGTTTTCTCGTTGGTGTGTTACCCGCACTGCGTGCTTACAAACAATCACTTTCTGATGGAATGACAATTCGGATCTAATTGAATGAAAAAATGGATATTAATACTGGCTGCGTGTTTCCCTTTGCTTGTCCAAGCAAACAATGAAGACGTGCTAACGCTGGATTGGATTGATCTGGTGCCAGAACAAGAAAGAAATCAATTTGATGATCGTGGCATGCCTGCGATTGACCATACTAATCCAGAACCGCAACAAAGTTTGTACGGTGCAGTGCGTCCTGAGTTGAACAATAGCCAAGTGAAAATCCCTGGGTTTGTTATTCCACTCGAAGGGGATGCTGATAAGGTTACGGAGTTTTTGCTGGTGCCATTTTTCGGGGCGTGTATTCACGTTCCACCCCCGCCTCCGAACCAAATTGTGTATGTGAAGTTTGAAGAAGGTGCGCCTGTTCACGAGCTTTGGGATGTGGTCTATGTGATAGGCACGTTGAAAACCCATACGGTTTCTCATGAACTTGCTCAAGCGGGTTATTTGATCGAAGGTACGGCGATTGAACCGTACGATGATGAATAAGCCATGAAGGGCTAGCTGCGAGAGATTCTCCCACGGCACAACTCAACACAAAAAACGCCCGTTATGGGCGTTTTTTCTTTTCTGACGAGGCGCTTTGTTATCGCTGGGAAGGGAACAGAGAAAACAAGGTCGTATCGAGCCATGTCATGACTTTGTCCCAGCCGCGTGCTTTACGTTTGATAACGCTCAGCGTGTAAATCGGTGGACTGGACAACTCTTGTGTAGAAATGATTTTCACTTGGCCATGGTGCCACTCATGCTTTGCAATGTGCTCGGGAACAAACGCCCAGCCAACACCTCGCATGACCAAGTTAATGATGTAAAAGTAGCTATCAACGTGCCAATAGCGCGGCGAAATAGGTTGCTCTTGCGAATACCCTAACCGATCTCGAATGGCGAGCTGTCGATACGTGATCAAATCGTCTTCATGCGGGTGTTCAATGAGACTCAATGGGTGGTCACACGGGGCGATCATGACTTGTTTGAGCGTAGCCAAATCATACCAATCTAACGATTCTGATAACGGTTTCATGCGGAAGATGAAACCAATGTCGGCGCGGCCTTCATTCACCCATGTTGCAATGTCATCTTGCGAGCCATTGAGTATGGTGAGCTTCAGGTTTGGGAAGTTATCGGCCAGCATGACAAACAAGGTTTCAAAGGTTTGAATCGGTACCGCTTCATCCATGGCGACGTTGAAAGAGACAGGATCGCCTTCGGTCACCGCCATTGCGCGCGAGTTCATGCGCTGGCATTGGTGCAAAATGGCTTTCGCATCCACCAACATCTCTTTTCCAGCGTCCGTCAGCACGGGTAACTTAGCGCTGCGGTCAAACAACTCAAACCCTAAATCCACTTCTAGGTTAGAAATGGCAGTACTGACGCGAGATTGCGCTTTGCCTAATCGCCTTGCTGCGGCAGAAAAAGATCCACATTCAGCCGCTTCAACAAAGGCCTTTAACTGATCGAGCGTCCAGTTCATCACGGTAACCTAAAGGTATAAATCACAAGAAGACAATGACTTAATCTATCTCATTTCCGGATAGATTTTAACTTTATCCTATCGGTTTAAACGAGATAATAGCCGCCTCCTTTTTTGATGAAACTTTTATGCATACTTCTTCTTTAGAACACAACGGTTCGATCAGTCGCACTTTCTGGCGATATACCATTCCAGCGATTGCAGCAATGATTGTGAACGGCCTCTATCAATTGGTCGATGGCGTTTTTGTGGGTCACTACATTGGCGCAGAGGGGTTGGCGGCCATCAATATTGCGTGGCCCGTGATTGCGCTCGTGAGCGGATTGGGTCTTCTCATTGGCATGGGTTCAGGTAGCCTTGTTTCCATTTACCGTGGTGAGGAAAAGATCCCTGCCGCGCGAACCGCCATGTTTACTGGCCTCATGCTGATCATCGTGTTTGGCATATTGGCGTCTTTCTACTTGGCATACCTGGGTGATCCCTTGATCGGTTTGCAGGGCGCGCAAGGCATGACGCAAGCATACGCAGCGGATTACATCCGTGTCTTTTCACTGTGCGCGGTGGCGACAGTCGCATCAGGTGCTTTGCCGTTTCTGATCCGAAATGATGATAGTCCGATCGTCGCAACAGCCATGATGGTGGTGGGCGCGTTAACAAACATCGTGCTCGATTACCTATTTATCGGTGTACTGAACTGGGGGTTAGCAGGTGCAGCATGGGCAACCGTGATTGCACAGCTCACAACGGTCACCATGGCGTTTGTGTATCTGTTGTCGCGCCATTCTTACTTGTCGATTTTTTCTCACCCGCTGCAATTTAGCTTGAGTGATGCAAGAAAAAGCGTGGTAATGGGCGTGTCGTCCCTCGTCATGTATTTGTACTACGGTGTGCTAGTGGCGTTTCACAACCGCTTATTTGTGGAATACGGCTCGCCAATCAGCATCTCGTCATTCGCCATTGTTGGCTATTTAATGACCCTGTATTACGTGGTTGCTGAAGGCATTGCTGAAGGTATGCAACCACAAGTGAGTTTCTATCACGGTGCGTCAATTCTCTAATATCGCGAAAGTCACGAAACTTGCCACCATGGTGTCTTTGGGGGCGGGGCTGCTGTGGCTAGGGGTACTGAATGCGTTTCCTGAACACGTTATTGGTTGGTTCACCACGGGCGCTCCGGCGTTGGTGGAGGAGGCCACCTTGGGTATTCGTTTGCATCTATCAGCGATGTATCTCGATGGCCTGATCATTTTGGCCTCGATGTACTTTCTTTCCGTTGGAAAGGGCGGTACATCGTTGAGTATTTCCGTGGCAAACATGTTGGTTCAGTTTCCATTTCTGGCGATTATGCCGAATCTGTTCGGGTTGCAAGGTGTTTGGATGGCGATGCCACTCTCAAACATTGTGTTGGCATCCATTGTCATTCCATTGATGTGGCGTCATATCAAGCGACAACGTAGAACAGAAACACATAGAGTGACGCCGTCATTTGCTACAGTGGGCCAGTGACGCTGCAAAAAAGAAAGAGGGAGCATCATGCTCCCTCTGTTGTTTTGTAAAAACGCACCGTTCTAAAACTCATCCCACTCAACGTCATTATCGTCAACGAGCGGTTTAGGCCTTGTCTCCAGTTTTCTCTGTGGCTTCGCTTTTCGCTTAAAGATCGGTGTTTTAATTTCTTCGTCGACTTGTGTGACGGTAAAGAATTCCATCATCACATTCATGTCCTGCGCTTGCGAGAGCATGCTTTCACCCGCGGTGGCTGCTTGTTCAACCAGGGCTGCGTTTTGTTGCGTCATGGTGTCCATTCTGGCAATGGCAATGGCGATGTTGACTTGCTCAATGCCTGAGCTTTGATCTTGTGCCGCCTCGCTGATCTCGGCCATTTTGATACCGACTTCTTCCACCATATTGACAATCTCTTGCAAGGTATCGCCAGATTCAATCACCAATTCCGCGCCGTCTTCGACCTTCTTGTTGGTATCGCGGATCAGTTCTTTGATTTCTTTTGACGCTTCCGCTGAACGTTGCGCGAGGCTGCGCACTTCACCTGCGACAACAGCAAAACCTCGACCTTGTTCCCCTGCGCGTGCGGCCTCAACGGCGGCATTCAGCGCGAGTAGATTGGTCTGAAATGCGATTTCATCGATCACACCAATAATGTCTGAAATCTTATTACTCGCGCCGCTGATTTGATCCATCGCCGTGATGGTGCGCATGACCACATTACCGCCTTCACGGGCTTTAAGCGGGCTTCCTCGCTCAGCGTATTTGCCACTTTGGCATTCTCTGCGCTTTGCTTGACGGTCTCTGTCATGTTTTCCATGCTGGCGGCGGTTTCTTGCAGCGAGGTTGCTTGGTCTTCCGTCCGTTGGCTAAGGTCTTGGTTGCCTGAAGCAATTTCGTTTGATGAACTTGAAATGGTGCTCGATGCTTGCCTGATGTTGCTGATCACTTGGGTCAGTTTATCAATGGTAGAGTTGGTGTCGATTTTTAGCTGACCAAATCGTCCTGTGTAGCTTTGCTCAATGCGCTGGGTAAGATTGCCGCTTGCAATCGAGCCAAGGATCCGCTGCATGTCTGCCAAGGCTGTGTCTGTGTTTAACGTGAGGTTATTCAAACCTTGGGCGAGGTTAAGGAAAACCCCTTGTTTGTCCTGCAACGAGAGTTGTTTGGTGAAATCGCCGCGACTTGCTGCGTCTGCCATGCCGTCAATCTCACGTTCAATCGCCACTTCTTCGGTGCGATCTGTCCACTCGATGACGGTACCAATGCGTTGACCGTCATCGTCGATGATCGCATTGGCTGCAATGGCCATTGTGCGTGTGCCCACAGGCAATTCAATATGATGCGTCCCTTCGAGTTGATCCAAGATATTGCGTTGATGTGCCGGGTTTTTATGGAAAAAGTCGATGTTCTGACCCAGAATTTTGTCTGGGTTAAAGCGAGGAACCAATGTGGCGAAATCATCTTTCGCGTTTTCCATTAACGCATGGGCGGTGCGGTTTAGGTAGATGATGTTGTAGTCTTTATCCGCAATCATGGTGTTCGTAGACACGTTGTCGAGTGCCTGTCGAACGCGCACATTTTCCTCTGCACGTAACTTGGCGTTTTTCTCCATTTCCGCGCGAAGGTTTTCTGAATTCTCAACGTTTTCCAATGATGTATTGGTGGCTTCTTTAATCGACAGCAGATCGCCCTGAAAATCGGCTTCAATACGGTTGCTAAAGTCTCCTTTCGCAAGGCCTTCCATGACTTTATTAATTTCAGACAATGCTTGTTGGGTACTTTGCATAAAGCTGTTGAACGCATCAGCAGATTGGCCAATTTCGTCTTGGCTTTTTACTTCTACACGCGCTGAGAAATCGCCATTCACGGCGACAGTTTCGAGGTTCTTGGTGAGTTCAATAATCGGACGCGTGACGGATTGCGTAAAGACAGTTGCTATCACCGTGATGAGCATGACGCCGCTAACCAAAATAAACCCAAGCAACCATTTCAACGAGATGATGGTACCAAAAGCTTCGGATTCATCGATCTCTGCGATGAGCGCCCACGATGTGTCGCTAAAGGGAATCGACGTATAGGCCGACAACACAGGGATATCTCGATAATCGCTAACGACTTCATAAGCAGAAAGCCCAGCTAAGGCATTGCGTGTGGCAACGGTTTTAATGCTGCCTTTATCTGGATTAGCAAATGACGCTAAAACAGAGTGGCTTTCTTCAGCGAGATGAGAGTCTGAGCGCATGAGGTAGTCAGGCCCGACCAAATAGGTTTCGCCGGATTCTCCCATTCCGGTGCGTTGAAGCATGATCCTGTTTATTTCATCGACAGAGAGTTGAAGCACGGCGACGGCCAGTGTGTTTCCGCTTAAATCAACGATAGGTCGACCTATGAAGGCGGTGGGGGCGTCGTTTTGTGGCGCATAGCGCTGGTAATCTTGAACATGTGTTTCTTTTGAGGCGAGCACTTTTCGGAACAAGGAGGCGAGAGGACTGTTCTTCAGTGCACCTGTTTTCAGGTTCGCGCCAAGATCGCTGTTGCGGTTCGCTGAGAACACCACATGGCCGCTGTTTGCTTGAATAATGAATACATCTGAATAGCCATAAACATTGACATAATCACTTAGCGTGCTGCCTTGAGAGCTCCATATTTCACCATACTCATAGGTATCGGTGTTAAACGAATCGTTGTCGCCAATCTCTTCATCAACGGCGTAGAACTGAAGCAATTTTTGAATTTGTTTGGTGTCTTCACTGCCTGCCAGAATTTTGATGTCGTCATAGGCGCGTTCGATGTAGGCTTCAATTTGTGTTTTCTTGACTTCTCGCATGCTGACGAGTTGTGCAAATGCTTGGCTTTGCATGGCTTCACTGGATTTGACGAGAGCGGCATAGCCGACGACCATGATGTGCACGCCCCCGATGAAAAGGAAGATAAGCAGCAGTTTTGTTCTTAACTTTCCAAACATTGTTATCCCTTCCTTTTCATCAAGCTGGGAGCGAAACGCGTTCCCCAACATGGTTTCATCCGCAGTGACACCAACGGATGTTCGCGTGCTTTCTAGCGAACAGACCAGTGATCATCGGAAACCTCTATTTCCCAAAGCGGCATGTTTGCCATGCGGTAAGGGGAATAGGTGACGTATTTGTTGACCGCCCATACCTTGTTAGGCGTGGGCACAAACAACATGTATCCGTTGCCATAGACGTGGTACATGATCTTTTCAGAGACGTTGTCGAAAGCAGGCGTGCCGACAGATTCACGGAACATTTCTTCCACATAACCATCGAGTTGAGGATCGGGTGAGATGGTGCTCCAGTAGTTGTGGGTACGGTAGACGAGGAAGGCTGACCAAGGGTGGTTGTAGTACCAATCGTCATCTCCCCAAGCGAGCAAGTCCCATTGCTTGGTGTTCTTGCCTGCATTGGTACTGAGCAACTGCCCGAACACATCCTTTTCACTGGTGGTAATATCGAACTTGAGCTTTACACCGACTTTGCGAAGATCGCGATCGATGCCTTTCCAAATGTGCATGTATCTGTCTTGGGTGTAAACGTTCAGCACTAAGCCATCGAGGGTGCGCTTGAGTTGATCACGAATGGCTTTCGGGTCTTCAACGTCTGAATAAGCCTTGAGTTTTTTGACCACCTTATCGACGCCGGGGTAGAGCGGGGCGGCGAGGGTAGGTTTCACCTGCCCTTCACCATCATAATATTTGCTGAGTAAACGGCGTTGGTCGATGGCTTTGTTCAGGGCAATGCGCACCGCTTTGTCTTGAAGGCGTTTGTTGCCCGTGATCATATTGATGTGAATGGCGATGTTATCGGTCGATGGTGCGGTCACCAATTTAGCATAGAGCGATTGATTGACGCGGCGCTTCTCAGACACAGGGATCGGCATGATATCTAACTCGCCATCTCTGTCTATTGCTCTTTCTAGCGCAACCTTACTGTCTAGCTCGGTGTAGACGGTGACCTTTTCAATTTTTGGATAGCTGGGGCTCCAATAGTTTGGATTGGCTTCAAGCACAGCATTTGGGGTTTGGCGATCGCCTTCAATGTATCCTTCTTTGAGGATATAGGGGCCAAGGCCATAGGGGCCAGGTTCTGCCAAATTCGGGCACGTCGCTTTGCCGTTCCAGCCGAATTTGTCTAGAATGAGTCGAAAATATGGCATATACGAACATGCTGTCAAATAAGGGCAATTAAACTTATATTTTTGAGTGTTAATAAGTAGGGTGGTACTCATTGTTACGTGTGACTTTTTACTTAAAAAAACGTGCATGCATATTGCTCATTTAAACCGTTTGTAGGAATGTGATTTAACCATAAATATCAGATTTATATGATGATTATTTTTTATGGAAGTGATTAGAGTTTTGTGGTTTTTTAACAATTCTCGTAAAGTGAACATGATAGGTTGTGAGAGCTTTGTTTAATATAAATTGAGGGCGAATTTTAAATTGATATGAGAAGTTGTGTTTATTCCTTTTAGGAGTTGTGCTCTTTATTTTTAGAATGATCATTTGAGAAATGAATGCCACGCGCAGTCAATATCGTATCGGGATTTAAAATATTCTCGGACTCTCTAAGAGAAACGGCTCTTGCTCTTTTACCTTTTATGCTTCTGCGCTCTGTTTGGATATTGTTCAATATTATCAATGAGCGCTATTTGTATATTGCACTTGATGTCGCTGGGTCGTTGTCGCAGTTGTTTGGGCTTATTTTCCCTTTGCTGTTGACCATATCGTTGGCTTATCACCTCGCGCTTGGATTTTCCTATGAACGGATCCACGCCAGCATTCTCACTTTGTTATTGTTTCTCAAGTTTTCTGGCTATATTCAATTTTCAGAGGATGGCATCGCCCTTTCGAGTAATTTTGTGCTGCCACAAGCCATTGCTATTCCCGTCTTTGTGAGTGTGTTCTATGTGGTGTTGCGCCGTGTATTCAAATTTTCTATCGATCGAAAAGGCGTTTTAAATCGATCATTAAGACGGCATATCGATGCCACCTTGCCGTACATCATTATCTACCTCTTCGCCCTTTTATTAACGCCTATCATGCACCATTTCTCGCTCACGCCATTTGTTAACTGGGTCGCTGAGCTTTCCATGCAGTGGCAAGGCGTGTTGTATAACCTTTTCATTCATTTGTTCTGGGTCGTCGGGATCCATGGGGCTGCGGCCTATTACACCTTCTTTGACGCCCAATTTGTTAACGACATTTACGTTTCGAACATCCCGTTTGGGCAGTTTTTTGATTTGTTTGCCGTGCCTGGCGGTTCGGGTGGCACTTGGTCGCTTATCTTGGCGTTATTGCTGTTTTCTCGAAACCAACATGGACGGGCGATAGCAAAAATATCGTTGCCTTTTGCGCTCTTGAACATCAATGAAATTTTGCTGTTTGGGCTGCCTGTGATTTACAACCCTGTGCTCGCCATTCCTTTTATTTTAGTGCCCCTCGTCAATCAGTTGCTGGCTTTTGTGCTGTTTACAGTGTTTCCGATCAGTGTTGTGAACTTGGACCTTAGTTGGATCACGCCCGTGTTTGCGAATGTTTTGTTGGCGACGGACGGAAATGTCATGGCTGTGTTTGTGCAAGCCTGCCTTATTGGGATTGGCGTGATGATATACCGGCCTTTCATTCGACGTTTTGAAGTGGACAGTAATGAAATGCTCGGTGAGAAACTTGCACGGCGGTTACGCCTTAACAGCAGAGTATTGGCGGACGGCGACATGTTGTTGAATAAGGCGCAGAATGCACTGGGCGAACGAGTTGCGACGGTGAATGATCACATGAAGCAACTCTTAGAAGGGGACTTAAAAGTCTACTATCAGCCCCAATACAATGTGAAAACCGGTGAGCTGGCAGGGTTAGAAGCCCTGTTGCGAATTGAAAAAAATGGGGTTGTCAGCAGCCCTACGTTTTTGAAAGATTTCATTTCGGCGGGTCTCGCGAGCTCCATTGATGTGTGGGTGCTAGAGCAAGTGTCATTGGACATGAAAAATTGGAAACAGCGGGGACTTCTTCATACCAAAGTTAGCATGAACCTGACGGTGGAATCGCTGTTAGATCCTGAGCATATCGATAATATAAAAGAGATGTTAGACGGTCTCCCTGTGGTGGTCGAGATCACAGAGTCTGGCTACATACAGAACCGAGTTGAAGCCCAATTGGTGATTTTACAGCTTCAAAAGCGTGGCTTTGGTGTTGCAATTGATGATTTTGGCTCCGGCTATGCAAGCCTTTCCATGTTGGCAAAACTGAAGGCCGATTTCGTCAAACTCGATCGTCAGTTCTTAGAAAATGCCTCTTCACCAGAAGGCAAGATTTTGTATCTTCACATCAGCAGTGCGCTTAATGAAATGGGCTATACCGTTATCGCTGAGGGCGTGGAGAGTGAAGCAGAAATGGCGCTTGTTCAAGAGTGCGGCATTGAGTTTGTACAAGGGTATTATTATCAACCTGCGCTGGATAAAAAGGGCATTGAAACGGTGCTTGAAGGAGTGGGGAAAGGATGAATCTAGGACGAGGTTGAGAACGCGTATTCGGGATACTAACGGTGTTTAAGCGCCGAGGCTAAGGCTCTCCCGCCTCAAGCGCTGATTGATATTAGGTGTTTGTTTTAATGCTGGGGGAGCTCCGGCTTTGGCCCGACGTTCACTACGCTTTCGATGATTGTAATCGCAAGACCAAACCAAATCAGGCCAAAACTCACGGTCTTCACGCTATCAAACGCTTCACCAAACAGAGCCACCGCCAACACAAATTGCAGACTGGGTTCAATGTATTGCATGAGGCCAACCATCGACATTTTCGCGTGCTTAACGGCTTCAGAGAAGAAGAAAAGCGGCAACAGCGTGATAGGCGCTGCCCCCAGGTACAAAAGTAGCGTCGAGAAATCCCCAGTGACCGCAACACTGGTGCCAGCGCCGATTTTGTTCGCTATGTAGATAGCGGCAATCGGGAACAACACAATGCACTCAACGAACAACGACGTGATCGCGTCATAGTTCACGTAGCGTTTGCACCATCCGTACATTGCGAAAAATATTGCCATCAGCATGGCAGCAACCGGCACTTCACCGTATTGGAAAATCTGGTAGCTCAGGCCAAGCGCACCGAAGATCACCGCGGCTTTTTGGCCCAGCGTCAGCGTCTCTTTAAACGCAAGCACGCCGAGCGCAATCACCAAAAGTGGATTAATGAAAAAACCCAAACTTGCATCTAGCACGCGATCGTTCGTCATTGCCCATGTGAATGCACTCCAAGAGATACACATCATCACCGAGGCGAGCGCAGAAAAGCCAAATGAACGTTTGTCTGCGGTGAGTGTTTTCCAATTTGGCGCCTTGCCTTTTCGGCAGTGCAACATGAGCAACAAGAAAGGCACTGATGCTGCGATCCGCAGGGCAAGCAGCTCATCCATGGCGGCGTAAGGCATAAATTGGTAATAAAGCGGCATGGCTCCCCACAGGAGAAACGCAACGGCTGCCATCACGTTACCAAAACGTGTCGGATTCATTGAAGTACCAGAATGGAAAATAGTCAGAAGATGCGGGATTTTATAACCAGAACGGCATTTGTAAAGCGATAAGGATTGAATAAAAACATTGTCATACGCATTATTTTTTCAAGTAATTGAAAATACGTCTTAATGTGAAAATGCTTAGTATATTTATTTTATTAATACATGGGTTTAGTAGCATTTGGTTAACATTTCATGTGGGGTGAAATTGACGGTTTTATTCTGGGGTAAGTGGCGCGATTTTATCTATTAGTTATGAAAAATTGGCCACGCTTTATCTCGACGTGGCCAAGTGGTGATTATGGCAAGTTATTGATACTGTCAGCCATGTAAATTAAGCGATCCAAAATTCTCTCGCCATCTGCTCGAAGACCGTTGTGCTCATATTCATTGGTGATCCATGCGCGGCTATTCGGAATGCCTTTCAGTGTTTCGCGTGAATAATCCATTTCTACATACATATCATCGGCATACACTGCACAAACGACAGGCACGGTGTTCTTCGCTAACGCATCAACATCGTATAGCGCTGGCCAATCGGTTTTTGATGCCAATCGTTCTGCCGCATCTTTGAGTGATTTCAGGTTCTCCATCTGATCAAACATCCACGGATACACCATCTCTCCGGTAAACAAAAACGGTTTGCCTTGTTCATAGTTGAACTCAGGGAAAGCCAGTTGACGAACGCGATGCGCTGACCAATTTGATGCGTCGCCTTGGTTATAAATCGGCTCATGCAAGAAGGCATAGATAGGATTGGTTTGATAGCTTTGTTCGGCAAGCATGGCGTGCAAGAAGGTATCGCTTAACATCTTGCCCTGTGCGGTCTCGACGAATGCTTCTTCAAGCAAATAGTACATGGGCACGTTGGCGCCGCTGCGACCTAAATTAATCCCGATCTGCTGGAATTGCTCCACGGTAAAGCGTTGCCCATTGGCAAGCGTGACATGATTATTCATCAGGGTATCCGCGATTTCCGCGCAGCGCACTTGTGCAGATGGGAATTGCGCAAACAAGGCTCGGTTTTTGTCGAGCACGCGTTGATACGTTGCACGATACACATCATCGGCAGGGCGAGACAACGAAGGTACACCCCCTGTGATATAGGCGCGGGTGAGGCTTTGTGGGTAGAAAGAAAGATACGTCAGTGAACAAAAGCCGCCGAAGCTTTGCCCGAGGGTTGACCACTGTTTTACGCCCAGCGCTTCGCGGATCGCTTCTGCATCGCGAACAATGCTATCCGCACGAAAATGCGAGATGTAGTTCGCTTGTTCTTCATCAGTCAGGTGTGCAAGGGTCTGGTGGGTAAGCGGTGAACTTAGGCCCGTGCCGCGCTGGTCTAACAAAAGAACGCGATACTGTTGCAATGCACGCTTTAGCCAGCCACTTCGCGCATCAGGGCGTGGCGAAGGAAAACCAGGGCCACCTTGAAAGTAAACTAACCAAGGGAGTGCATCCCCATCTCGGTCGAGGTCGACCACTTCACGCGCGAACACAGAAAGCGTGTCACCATTCGGTTGCGTGTAATCAATGGGAACATCGAAAGTATGTTGGCGAAAGAGCAAATCACCGTCGATAAATGTTTTCTGCATGAGGGTCTTACTGCCATTTGTGAATATGACACCACGTTAGCAGATCATGATGTGAAATTATCCAAAAAACATCATGCGACGGTGTTTTCAAGTTGCTCGTAGATATCGGCCAGTTCAGCTTGCGCGAGTAAATGTGCGATGGCTTCGCGAATGCGGTGAGGTGGCTTTTCACTGAAACAAATGCCTAATTGAAGGCCATCACCGATGCCTTGCACGTTTGCTATTTCACCTGAAAACGCGATAGGCGAGTCGAAGAGTTTATTGAAAAACACCCGAATGGCTTGGCCTTTTTCGACAAACAAACTGCTGGCAACGCGAATGCCACAGCCCGTCAGTTAAATGTCAGATAGCTTTGCTATCGCCATGCGATCTTCCAGTTCGAGTTGAACGATGCGAGAAATCGAAAAACGAGGATTTTTCCGCATCCTGTGTATGCCGATCGATGCTGGGATAGCAATGGCGAGCATTTTTTCTGGGCGATGCATGACGCTTAGAATGTGGCTTTGGAAAGCAAAAATATCGCCAAACTTAGATGCCGATAACCCGCGGATCACTATATGAAACATCGAAGGGTCTTCGAGCAGTTTACCCAGTTCACGATCGGCAGGCATTTCAATGAGCACGTATTTCTTGTCGCGGTAGCCAATCACACGTGACGCACCAGCAAAGGCCTTTGATTGGTCTTTGTATCGAAGTTCAAGTGTCAAGGGTGTGCCAACAGGCAGCATGGGCAGAAATTGTGAGGGGGTTAGGGTATCGATTGTCTTCATGTCTATTGCAAACGGTAATTGTTAGATACCGCCATATTTCGTTCTGCGATCCTGAGGATATCACGATCAATCATGTTCAAAAAAATGCGGCGGGATTCGCTAAAAAAGAATGTTGCGGCTAATAATTATGTAAGTCAATGATTTAAGACACAATAGGGTATTAACTGAATGCTCATTAAGCGAATGTCATTCTATATACCTTGAAGAGACTCATTTCGACGAAGAGCGTGGAAGATCACACGCGCCTTTTGAACAAGGTGCACAGCGTGATTTCCCTGTGAAAAGGTAAGAAATCCGGTAACGATTTCGTGCAAAGAACAGATAGGCGCGATCAGCAAACCAACGAATAACCGGCCAACGTAACACAGCAATCCAGCGCTTTTTGCCCACCAATGACCACGCTTTATGTGTCACGTCTAAGCCCAAAATAAGTTGGCCCTCGGCGTCGAGTTCATCGTTGTCAGACAGAATACCGTGAAGAATATTGCTCGCATCAGCGGGGTTGATAGTTGGATAACGCGATTGAAAATCCGGTGCGAGAATGTCTTCAAATCGCAGATGGTTTTGCGTATTCAACGCACGAAGTTGGTCCATTTCTGCCACGCAAAGTGGGCAGCTGCCGTCATAGAAAACTGTGAGCGTCATTCAATATGCTCCTGTAAAGTGTAATAATCAATGATACGGCGTTGAATTCGATTCGGATTGACAGAATATCACCCGTTGAACAAGAAATAACCACAGGAGTGACGATATGGAATTATATCAAGCATTTTTAACCTTAACGCTGGTGCATTTGCTGGGCGCAGCTTCTCCGGGACCAGACTTCGTGATGGTGTCACAGCAGTCTTTGGTGCATGGCCGTCGCGCAGGGTTGCTCGTGAGTTTGGGTATTGCACTTGGCCTTTCCGTTCACATTATCTATTCCTCTGTTGGATTGGCAACGGTGATCAGTGGATCGTCCGCGATTTTATCTGTGATGAAGTACTTGGCAGCCGCTTACTTGATTTACCTCGGCTGGAAAGGCATTCGCAGCAAAGCCTCGGTCGGAGATGACGAGCAGCAAGCAGATGTAAAACCGCGTTCTGCGGCCAAACTTATCTCAATGGGATTTGTCTGTAACGCACTCAACCCTAAAGCGCCGTTGTACTTTCTTTCCGTTTTCACCTTGGTATTGTCGCCAAACATGCCAATCATTGAACTTGCATTGCTGGGTGCGTGGATGATGTTTGTTCAAATGGTGTGGTTTGGCTCGGTGGCAATGGTGCTTTCAAAACCTTCTGTGCAGGCAAAATTCAAGAAAATCGGTCATTGGGTCGATAGGGTGTTGGGCTCAGTGATGTTGGTGTTTGGCTTGAAGTTACTCTTCACTAGCACAACAAAGTAAAGGAAGCCGATGAAGGGTAAGCGTAGTCGGGCGTTGTTGCGTATATCGCGTTCGACACGTGCTGAACTCAGAGTAATGAAATGACTACACAAGTGACCGAAGACGATTTGATGTTTGCCTTGTCAGATCTGTTTATTGATAACGACGTGGAGTACGCCCATATCGCGGCGGTGGCGCTCGCGTTCCCCCTAGCGGAGGTAGAAATTGCCCTTTTTCGCTTTGTTGCCCCTGTTTGTTATCAAAATCTCTCTTCGCCCGTGCCACCTGTTTGGGCAATGTTTGATAGGGAACAATTGCTGGCAGGCATTAAGAGACTAAAAAGACGGCAGGCGACAGCAGGTCGGTGGCGAACGACTAAAGCTCGGTGGTTGGAATCGTATTTACGGCGACGTTTTTCTGATGAATGGGAAACGCTCAAGTCGGTCATTGACGCTGATGCTGCATTTCAACAATAAAAGGGCGCATAACAGCGTCCCTCTTATTTGCGTCAAAGCAATGTTACGTCAAAACACTTTACGTCAGAACGCTTTGCGTAAAAAACGTAGTTGATGGGTATTAATAGGGCGCTGTACCACGGATGGGGTAGTTGTTGTCTGGGTTACGTATCCAGGTCAACCCGTTAATCAGGGTTTGTAAGTCTGGTCGAGAGAACGGGTTGTTGGCGATATCGACCACTTGCACTGTGCTTCGCTCATTGATGACAAAGAGGCCAGGTTCCGCGAAGTGATGGTCTGTTTCCTGCTCCGAACGCGGCAGCGACACATACAAACCTAACTCACGCATTTGTGCTTCGTTTAGGCCGTAGACAAACGGAAACGACACATCCATCCGAGACAGGTGTTCTTCAAGCTGTGCTTGGCTGTCACCAGAAACAGCAAGAATGTCCACGCCAATATCGGCAAGGGCAGATTTGAAGGTTTCAAGCTGATTAAGGTATTTGGTGCACAAAGGACAATGGCGTCCTCGGTAGACCACCACCAATTGCCATGTTGCGCCTTCACGCGGCTTTCCTAAGGTGTGCGCATTGCCATCCAGATCTGACAGTGTGATGGTCGGGAATGTGCCACCCGCTTGAAGTTTGTTGGTATAGCTCATCTTACGTTCCTCGTTTATGTCGGCATTCTTCTTCATGTCTGATCTTTAGCATGCGTTTTTTTTCCTGTTTGGCATGCTTTAATCCCTAGTGTTTTGTCGAAAAGCGGGGCTGTCAATCGGTGTCATTTTTGTAACATAGTCACTTTTTTCG
>JBELME010000055.1:0-18111 GCA_042096095.1 Enterovibrio sp. | reverse complement strand
CTCTTCCGATCTGATTGGTGGCACGCCTTTAAACACTGTCAACGAAGGCAGCCCATACACCTTCACACCGACCGTGTCCGACCTTGACGGTGACACTGTAACTTTTAGTGTCACTAATAAGCCAAGCTGGCTGAGTTTTGATGCGTCTACCGGTACCCTCAGCGGTATACCAGCGCATAAGGATGTCGGTACCAGCGCTGGTATTCAACTGACGGCAACTGATGATGGCACAGGCACACTCAGCAGCACACTAACCACTTTCGCCATTACTGTGATTGATATCAATAATGTCCCAACGATATCAGGCATACCTGGCACCTCAGTACTAGAGGGTAATGCCTACACGTTTACCCCTTCCACCTCTGATTTGGACGGAGATACGCTGTCATTTAGCATCTCCAACAAACCAGCCTGGGCAACGTTCAATACCACCACGGGTTCCCTGACAGGCACACCCGTCCATGCTGATGTAGGCACTACGCCAGGGATCACGATCACCGTGACTGACAACTACAATGGTGCATCGGTCGCAGTGCTCGCACCGTTTGATCTGACGGTGATTGATATCAACAATACCCCCATTATCTCCGGCACGCCGTCTACGGTTTTGGATGAAGGGAATAGCTATTACTTTGTCCCAACAGCCTCAGACCCAGATAGTGACACCCTGACCTTCAGCATCATCAATAAGCCAGCATGGGCGACCTTTGAAGCAGCGACTGGAGCCCTATATGGGATCTCTATGCATGCCGATGTGGGGATTCACACGGGTATTCAGATCATTGTGACGGACAATGGCATCGGCACCCTCAGCGCCTCACTGGCCTCATTTAACATCACAGTCAATGATGTGAATAATGCACCCGGTATTTCAGGAAGCCCACTGCCGACTGTTTCGGAGGGTAACGATTATAATTTCACTCCGATCAGCAGTGATCTGGACAACGATGTGTTGACGTTCAGTGTTGTCAACCTCCCAAGCTGGGCCTCTTTTGACACTGCAACGGGTAGACTGTTCGGTACCCCTTCACAAACGGATGCAGGCCTCTATGGCGGGATCGTCATCAGCGTCAGTGATGGCCTGCTGTCGAATGCTTTGCCGTCATTTGATATCAATGTGAAAGGTGTCAATACTCCGCCTATCGCCAATGCCATGGCTATCACACTCAATGAAGATACGGCAGCTATCTTTGACGCTGACGTGGTGGACGCAGATAACGATGTTCTTACTCTTCAAGTCACAGAGGAGCCTATTAATGGGACGATTAGCGTCTCAGGTAGAGAATTTACGTATCAACCAGACGCAGAGTATTTTGGTAATGATACTTTCCGTTTTGTCGTCACAGACGGTGAAATTGTCTCGGACGCTGCCACCGTCTCTCTCACCATTACTGCCGTGAACGATCCCCCGGTGGCGAACGATGATGTATTGGTCGTCTCCAGAAGCTTGGCTGGTGTCTATGTCCTTGACGTTTTGGCTAATGACACCGATGTCGAAGACGGTACGCCGGAATTGATCAATGTCAGTTCCAATGAAGGTACGGTTGTCATTGTGGATGGTAAGATCACCCTCACCACAAACGCATCAAATGGCGCTGAGATCACTGTCGACTATCTCGTGGCGGATAGCGAAGGAGATCAGGACAGTGCGGTAGCGCTGGTGACCGTCACAGGAGAAATTGCTGGAGAGCCTAACCTTACCGCACCCGCGCCTGTCACCCTTCAAGCAACTGGCCTTTACACCTTTGCCGATCTCGGGTTTGCCACTGCCACGGATGAATTTGGTAACCGCTTGCAGGTCGAGTTCATTGGTCGCCCCTACTTTAAGCCGGGGAATAACAAGGCATATTGGCAAGCTACTGACTATCAAAATCGCACCGTCACGGGCACTCAGGATGTGACCGTTTTCCCTATCGTCTCTCTGGGCGCTGATATCGAGGCTGCCGAGGGGAATACGGTTGAACTGACGGCATATCTCAATGGCGACTCGCCGGTCTACCCTGTGATTGTACCTTTCACCGTCTCCGGCACCGCCGATAGTAGCGACCATACCCTTGAGTCCGGCGACATCATTATAGAATCCGGGCACTCAGGGAGCATCACGTTCCAGTTGATCGAAGACAGCACCAGTGAATCAACCGAGCAGATTGATATTCAGCTGAGCGACACCCTCAATCTTGTGGACGATGGGCACCTTACTTTCTTCATTACGGACGACAATTTGCCACCGTCGGTAAACACTGTGGTTGAACAGAGCGGTCAGGCCAGAAATTTGATTCTGAGAACAGGTGCTCTCGCTACTATCAAGGCATTAGCGACAGATGCCAACCAAGGAGACACGCTCTCTTACTCTTGGACAAACAACAACAGTGAGTTCAGTAACCAATCCAGTAATGATGAGGAATTTGTATTTTCGCCCCTGTCGGTTCCAACAGGCGTATATCGTATTGATGTTACGGTAACTGACGATGCTGCGATACCGGGATCAGTGAGTCGAATCATACTATTTGAAGTCGTAGATGCTCTTCCGACACTTGACCAAGGGGACAGTGATGGCGACTTAATACCCGATAGTGCCGAAGGATTGACGGATGGCGATGGAGATGGCATTCCAGATTATCTTGACCCAATTTCTGACTGTAATGTGATGCAGGAAGTCATCCAGACCAGCACGCAATATCTGGTTGAGACAGACCCTGGTACCTGCATTCAAAAAGGCATTGTCGCCATGCAAGCCCAATCAGGTGGGTTGAAAATAGACGCAACGGAGGTCATCCCCGACACAGCCGTAACAAACATTGGTGGCCTGTTTGACTTTATCACGTCCGGCATGGAATCAGAGGGAGACAGCATCACCATTGTGGTACCTCAAGTTTCCCCTATACCGGGTAACGCAGTTTACAGGAAGTTGGTCAATGGAAGTTGGACCGATTTTGTGGAAGGTCCACATGATACCCTTTCTTCAGCGCCGGGGGCTGAAGGTTTCTGCCCAGCTGTGAACAGCACGGTCTGGCAGACGGGCTTAAACGTGGGGCATTGGTGTGTGAAGCTGATGATCAAAGACGGAGGCACGAATGATGAAGACGGGATTGAAAACAGGAGTGTTCAAGACCCTGGCGGGGTAGGTGTCCCTATCACCGGGAACAATTCCCCTATCGCTAATGATGACAACATTTCACTCCCTGAGGGCACTCCACATTCCATCGATGTGCTTGCCAATGACACTGACCCGGACAACGATAGTCTAAACCTAATCTCTGCTACTGCGAGCCTGGGTACAGTGAGCATCATATCGAACCAGCTCTATTTCGAAGGGCCTGAGAATTACTTTGGCATGATTACTATCACCTATATCATTGAGGATACCTTCGGGGCGACAGATTTCGGCCATGTGAATCTAACGCAGTTTATTAATAATGCACCGACCTTGATTGACGATGAGGTTTCCATGGACGGCACTGGCTCTATCACAGCGAATGTGTTGTCCAATGACTTCGATGCCGATGGTGATCCTATCACGCTGCTCGACTCCTCGGCCGAAAACGGTAGTGTGTCAGTCAGTGATGCGGGCGATATTACGTATACGCCGAATGCGGGCTTTGTGGGTGTCGATAGAGTGACTTACTCGGCCAGGGATGACAAACAGGCAGCCTCTCAAGCCACACTGTTTGTCACCGTTACAGAGGATTGTGGTTGCTCAGGCGGCGCAGTGAGTCCCATTCATCTCCTGATGCTACTTACGCTCACCGCCATTATCAGAAGGAGAGTGATGGCAGTGAGAAGTTGAATCAGCACAAAGAAAAAGACTTGGACAGTGACCGCTAGAGGAAAACAAATGCCATCTGAAAAGATGGCTTTTTTCGTTCTGTTGCCTACCGTTGGTACTTATCTTGCGTTGTTGCGTTTTGATCAGCGAGTGGCGATGATCCGTCTTGTTTATTATGTTATGTTATAACATAACTAAAAATAATGAAGAGACGCTAGCAATGTCGTCAAGTGTGCAAAATAAGCTGCCAGTCACTGTGCTGTCTGGCTTTCTTGGTGCCGGGAAAACCACCATTCTCAGTCATTTACTCAACAACGTAGACGGAAAGAAAATCGCCGTCATCGTGAATGACATGAGCGAAATCAATATCGATGCGGCGATCGTGAAAGACCAAGTCTCGTTGAATCACAGCCAAGAAAAACTCGTTGAAATGAGTAATGGCTGCATCTGTTGTACGCTGCGTGAAGACTTACTGATTGAAGTGTCCGCGCTTGCCAACAGCGGAAAGTTTGATTACCTCGTGATTGAATCCACCGGCATTTCAGAGCCGCTTCCTGTTGCAGAAACCTTCACGTTCGCGGATGAAAATGGCGTTTCACTGTCTGATGTTGCGCAGCTCGACACCATGGTCACCGTGGTCGATGCGGTCAACTTTCTGAAGGATTTTGACGAAGCCAAAGATCTTACCGAAACGGCAGAATCGCTGGGCGAAGAGGACGAGCGAAGTGTGGCTGATCTTCTTGTCGATCAAGTAGAGTTTGCCGATGTCATTCTGATCAGCAAAACAGATGTGGCCTCGCCCGATGAGCTGCAGCGTTTAATCGCTATCCTCAAGAGCCTCAACACCGAAGCCAAAATTATCCCGATAGCAGAAGGCAAGGTAGACACAGACGCCATCTTGAACACCCGCCTCTTTGATTTCGAGCGTGCCCAACAAGCACCGGGTTGGCTAAAGGAAATGCGCGGCGAACACATACCCGAGACGGAAGAGTACAACATTGGTAGCTTCAGTTACTTAGCGCGCCGTCCTTTCCATCCTGAAAAATTCCATCAATTCCTTCATCGCACCGAAAACTACGGGAAGTTGCTCCGCTCGAAAGGGTATTTCTGGCTAGCGTCTCACCCTGATTTCGCATGGCAATGGAGCCAAGCGGGTGGCATGGCGAGATACGGTGCAGCGGGACTCTTTTGGAAAGCCGTTCCAAAAGAAGATTGGCCGACAGACAGCGATTACCTCGAATCAATCCAAAAGCAATGGGTAGAACCTTTCGGCGATAAGCGACAGGAGCTTGTCTTCATTGGGCAAGGGCTAGATCAGGCGCAAATGATGGCTGATTTGGATGCGTGCTTGTTGAGCGACGATGAACTATCAAAAGACCACGCTTACTGGCAAGGCGTAAACGACCCATTTATTACCGCGGAGTGACCACATGTATTCTGATACACACACGTCTGAAGTTGACCACATTACTCATCGCCCAACAGAAATACTGACGCGTCGAGAAGCGTTAGGCGGGAATCCAACCGTGCTAGGTGATATCTACCGTGATGACATCAACATTGCGATTTGGGAGCGAGATCTTCCAGAAGCGGTTCAACAGGCGGTTAGCGCCTTGATCAGTGAAAAGCCTCACTACGGTGTATCACTCAACGTGACGCCGGACAATGTGCGTGAAGGCCTAGAAGAATCGCTCGATCTTGTGGTGCATCAAACGCTGATTAATGACATCGAACTCCTGGTGAACATGTTTTGCTGTTTGTTCGATCTCAAGCGAGTCGGTTTACGATTAACCGTGATTGATAAAGCCATGTGCCCGCGTTTTCACACCGACAAAGTTCCGTGCCGCTTAGTCACCACGTATCAAAACGTCGCGACAGAATGGCTACCGCATAACCTGGTTGATCAAACGAAGTTGGGCAGAGGAAGTAACGGGAAACCGGATAGCGAGTCTGGTCTGTATGCGCATCCAGAAGACATCCGTCAGCTCGACTGTTTTGACGTCGCCTTACTCAAAGGAGAAAGCTGGGAAGGAAACGAAGAAGCAGGTCTTGTACACCGATCCCCCGCGCATGATCCCGACCAAAGCCGACTGCTTTTAACACTCGATTTTGCAGACTAATAGAATAGGTAGGGTTTGAGCCAGAAAGCCCTAAGCATATGGTGCCAAGCCCATGCTTTACGTAAACAGCCCCGTTGGGGCTGTTTTTCATTATCAGTGATCAGGCGGCTTTCGCCATACCAGATAGAGAACAAATACGCCGCCCAATGCAGCAGTGACAATGCCCACAGGCAGTTCTTGAGGCGCTAACACGGTGCGACTGACAACGTCACCCAGCAACAAAATTACGGCTCCCCACAGCGCAATTAAGGGCAGTGCCAGCTTGTGCGTCATGCCTGAAAAGGGGCGGACGAGGTGAGGCACCATCAACCCGATAAACCCAATCACGCCCGTGAGTGAAACGATCGATGCAGTGCAAAAAGCGCAGCAGAGAAACACTTCGCTTTGTAGGCGATGCACATTGATGCCGAGAGAGTGGGTGGTTTGTTCGCTTACCAGTAAAGTGTCGAGTTCGCGATACCGTTTCAGGACCAAAATTACTAAACACAGCACCCCAACGGCAGCAAATAACAGGTTATCCCAGCGGGCTAACCCCAAGCCTCCCATTGTCCAAAACAAGATGGAACTCGCTGCGCGCTGGTCGCCCGAATAAATCAGAAAACTGGTGACCGCACCAAACAAAAACGAGATCGCCAAGCCGCACAAAACAAGGTTATTGTCGCCTCGTTTTTTCTGCATCGAAAACAAAAAGAGCACCGCTGATGCGGAGATGATCCCGCCACAGAACGCGGCAATCGGTAATGACCACACGCCAAGGGCATCCCCCACTTGCGTGATCACCAATACTGCGCCCGCAGATGCACCCGATGACAAACCAAATAAGAAAGGATCGGCGAGGTCGTTTCGTGTTGCGGTTTGAAGCAACGCGCCAACCATGGCTAAGCCCGCCCCTGCAATCACAGCAAGTAACGCCCTTGGCAATCTCAAATCAATGAAGATACGGCTTGCCATGCTGATTTCTTCATCATTGAAAGAGAGCAACCCGACAAGCACATCATTGAACGTCAGTGGCACGGCGCCAAACTGTAAACTCATGGAGAACGCGAACAGTATGGCGGCGGTGCCAACCAGCCATGCTAGCCGGTATTTTTGGATTTTCATTCGGCGTTAGGCTGTCTTCACCTTACTTTGGGAAGAAGGTATCAGACAGCTTTTCAATGGCCTCGATGTTTGCCGGTCCTGGGGTCAGCTCTTCGTAGCGCAGTTTTACATAGCGTTCAGAAGTCACGGCATTTGTGTGTTTCATGAGCGGATGTTCTTCCAGGAAGCGTTTCAAGGAATCCGCCCCGCTCGCCGTTTGATAGTCGAGAAGAATAATCACATCAGGGTTGGCGCGTGCCACGTTCTCCCACGATGTACGCGCCCAGCTTGTCGGCATGTCATCCGTAATGTTGCGCCCCCCGGCGACCTCGATCATGGCGTTAGGCATGGCGTATTTCCCCGCCGTGAAGGGTTTGTCTTCGCCCGAGTCAAACAAGAAGACGTTCGGAGGAGGCGCACCAGCACGGGCCTGTTTGTTAGCCAAGGCACTCAGTTTGGCTTTCCACTTTGTGACGAGTGCATTTGCTTCATCTTGCTTATCAAAAATGATCCCGAGTTTTATCACGTCACCAAAAAGCAGATCCATACTGGCCGGCTCTTTTTGATCGCCGGTGTGAATGCAGCTTTCCGTTAGCACTAATGTATCGACGCCATAAGGCTTAAGCGTTTGAGGTGTGACATCGCCACCGACTTTCATGCCGTAATTCCACCCCGCGAAAAAGAAATCAGTATTGGCCGCGAGTAATGTTTCCAAAGAAGGGTATTTGGGGGCGAGCTCAGGAATGTTTCCTAAGCGCTGTTCAAAGGAGGGCGACATCTTGTACCAGCCCGAGATACCCGTGACGCCGACCATGTTTTCCTGAAGCCCCAAGGTAAACGCCATTTCTGTCATGTTTATGTCGTGAAAAACCGCACGCTCTGGTCTCTTTTCAATGGTCAACGGACTGCCGCAGTTATCGACGGTAACCGGGTAGTGGGTATTTGCTGCATTGACTGCAGCGATAGGTGAGAGAAAAAAGAACAGCGTCGAGATGACAGACAACTTCATTGGAGGGTTCCTACTACGGGTGAATGAAAACGAGATTGCGCCGCTTCAAAATGATGAATCGTGCGATTAATGTGTGGGTGGTTGACTTGAATAACGTTCAAGCCAAAAACAGGCGTCATGAACGCGTTTTGCATCACAACGTCCGGTGATGCGTAGGCCACCATCTTTTGCTCAGACATAAGAAGGACGTTGTCGGCAAAGGGGGTGACCAGAGGTAAATCATGTAAGACGGCAATGGAGGCGATGCCTCTTTGTTTCACCAACGTGAGCAGTTCAAGGCGGGCGAGGTGATCGAGGTGGTTCGTGGGTTCGTCTAACAGTAAGAGTTTGGGTTCTTGGGCGAATGCTCGTGCAATACTTGCCCGTTGCTGTTCTCCCCCTGACAAGGTGCCAAACGGCTGATCAGCTTTATGGTACAGGCCGACATCTATAAGAGCTTGTTGAACAGCCCTCTCATGCTCACTCTTACCGCAACAAAAGGTATGAGGCACGCGACCCAGCCAAACGTATTCGCTGACGCTTAAGCGAGGGTCAACATGCTCATGCTGTGCGACAACGGCGACGGTCTTTGCCATTTGCTGTCTCGGCAGGGCATTGACGCTGACACCCGCGATCGTCAAAGTGCCCATGACAGTTTGGTATTCGCCCGTGATAGCTTTTAGCAAACTGGATTTACCGCTGCCATTAGGGCCAATAATGGCAATGCACTCGCCGTTGAAAACGTCGAACGTCACATCATTTACCGCTCTCCAGCCTGAAGCCCCATCAGCACATAGCTTTCGGCCTGACATTATGGGTTTATCCATTTCATCCATTTGCATTCGCGCCTAAGTGTTATGTTATAACATAACACTTAGGCGCTAGCTGTTGTCAATAACGGAGATCGTCTGCGCGGGTTGGTCAGAGGTCTTTCTCAAAGCGAACACAGAGGAACACACTCCTAGAGCGGAGCGGTAAGAAAAGTGGTCATCGAAGGGCGGAGGTGGCATACGCTGGCGAACCGTGCGCATCACTTTTTTTTGTATGTATGTCGAACTCAATTGTATGTTTTGTGATCATAGTTACATTACTCACGGTGTTCCCTTTGCCGTTACTTTAGTAGGCTTCAATGAGTATCTATTGAGTGGTTTACGTGTTAACACCGTTCAATTTCCCCCAATATTTTAAAAGACGATGACAACGATGTTTTCCCGATTGGTCGTACAATCTGTCTGTTATGTGATGTTGTTTGTCGTCTCGATAAGCACGACGTCTTTTGCTATCGGCGAGTTTCAGTCCCACAACCCTGTTTCAGCCATCGAGTTAGAACATGGCCATGGGCATGTCTATTCTCATCACCACGGGGAAGAGACAGAACACCCATTCCATCACGATGCCAGCAATCACTCGCACGACAAGGCCCACTTCAATGGGAGTCGTGTCTTTGTGATTTGCGCGTCTTTAGATGCCCAATTAGTTATCTCTGCCATTGGGTTACCGATCCGTACCCCTTTCCAAATAGAGCGCCCTCCGAAGTTGCCATTGTTTACTTAATATCCGCTACGCTGAAAACGTAGCGATACCATCATTCAATCAATATTACGGAGTTTTTATGATGTTACTTTCTTCACGGGAAGAAAGCTTGCTACCTATTGGGTTGGGAAACCACGTTAAAAAAGTGCTCTTTCTTTTCTCTCTTGTCTTACTCATGGTGATGAGCACTGATGCGTTTGCACATGCCGTCGCGCAGGGTGACAAAGGGTATATTCAGGAAATCACAGGCACACACCTCATTGCGTTTATCTACCTAGGTGCAAAACACATGGTAACGGGATATGACCATATCTTGTTTCTGTTTGGCGTTGTTTTCTTTCTCTATCGACTCAACCATGTCGCGTTGTATGTCAGCTTGTTTGCTCTAGGGCATTCCACAACCATGCTGCTGGGTGTGTACTTCAATATAGGGATCAACAGCCACATCATTGATGCCATTATCGGGCTTTCTGTCGTCTACAAGGCCATGGATAACTTGGGTGCGTTCCAGCGATGGTTTGGTTTTCAACCCAATACAAAACTGGCAACGTTATTATTTGGCTTCTGTCATGGGTTCGGTCTTTCCTCGAAAATTATCGATTTCAACATCTCTCCTGACGGGTTAATGCCCAATCTCCTTGCGTTCAATATTGGCGTTGAGATCGGTCAGATGCTGGCGCTTTGCGTCATCTTAATTGTGATGGGGTTTTGGCGACGACACACACACTTCTATCGCCAGGCGTATACCACCAATGTCGTCATGATGAGCTTCGGTTTTATGCTTATCGGTTATCAGTTAACGGGCTATGTTGTTTCCCAATAATCAAAAGGATTGAATCATGTATAACTCAGACATGCCTACCCGTGCAGAGTTGCCTTCTACCAAACAGCTTGTTCGTTCCACACTTATCGCATTGGTTTCGGCCATTGTGATTCTCGTAGCCGTGATCTTGCCTGCTGAATACGCGATTGACCCTACGGGTGTCGGTAAGGTGTTGGGACTCACAGAGATGGGGGAAATTAAAAATCAGTTGGAGCAAGAAGCTGCCGCAGACAATGCCGCTAAACAAACTGTTGTCATTGTTGAAACGACCGCACCCGTCACCGCGACTGAATCCACTGCTGAGTCAGCATCCGTCGTTCAGACATCTGAGGCACAAGCCCCTGAGTGGAAAGATACTATTTTTCTCACTCTCAAACCTGGGCAGGGCGCGGAAGTGAAACTGGTGATGGCAAAAGGACAGACTGCAACGTTTGATTGGAAATCAAAGGGTGGGCCTGTAAATTACGACACACATGGTGATGGAAATGGCCGTTCTGTCAGTTATGAGAAAGGTCGAGGTGTACCCAATGACCAAGGTGAGCTGGTCGCTGCATTCACTGGCAACCATGGATGGTTTTTTCGTAACCGAAACGCTGACACTGTTATGGTGATACTTAAAACCAATGGCGAATATGCGGAAATGAAACGCGTTCTGTAACAGAAATTACCCCCTGTATTGTGCAGGGGGTTGGTCTCTTAGTTTTTGTCTCAGACTGAACGTAACGTCTAAAACACGAAACAAGAGAAAATGCGTTTCAAGTAGGAGTACCCATGGCGTGACATATCTTTGTGATTAAAGGCTCAACGCCTATTTCGCAAACTGCCGATTGATCACGGATAATGTTAGAATAAGTGAAAATAAATGCACAATCGCGCAGATAGGAAGTGAGACATGATGTTCCTGAAAACAAAACGTATGGTTGTGGGATTGGCGGTCATGCTGCTCAGTGCGGCTGTGCATGCAGAAGCGATATGGATTGATACACGAAGCGCAGCGGAGCATTTTTTTGATAGCATTCCTGGGGATGCTCGTTTCTCACACACCGACATCGTAAAGGAAGTCTCGGCGCTTTATCCTGATAAAAACCAAGAAATCCGCCTGTATTGCCGCAGCGGCGTACGATCTGGCAAAGCGATGGAAGCGCTCAAGGTGGCTGGCTATCAGAATGTGTTTAATGCTGGTGGCATCGATAATGCAAGAGAAGAGCGGGGTTTACTTGGGGAATAGTCGAGTAATACCTTAATTTATACACTGCTATTCTGACGCTTTGTCCAAGAATGTGATGAGCGCCTCGGGGCGCCCATCCATTGAAATACTGGTTAGTCATTACCATTTTACCGGACGATCTACTCCTACTCCATCTTCGATCGTCGTTTCAACGACGTCTTCACCTTCCTTTATTTGCAGAACCGCATAATAATGAGGCTCGTCAGAGATGTTTCTCCAGCAACGAACACCTTCAGGCGAAACACGCACCACCGAACCTGGCTCCACTTCAAAGCGATTATCGTCGACCATGACCTCTCCTTTCCCCCCCATAAAGATATAAATTTCTTCATGTTCAATGTGTTTATGATGAAAGGGCATCGATGCACGAGGTGCGAGCTTGTTGAGTGAGAGAATACCGCCAGACATGCCGAGTGCTTCGCTCACAAACACTTTGCCTTCGATCTTGAATGGCACCGCATCATGCGAGAATGTGAACTGATCTAGGGTGGCCAAGTCACCTGTTGAGATAGCGTTGTGGTTGCACCCTTTTGACAGTGTTTTTAGATTACTCATCGTCTCTACCTTCCATGTAACTATTTGAAATATATCGTCGTAAATGTCAATTAACGAGAAAGAAACCATGGATTGTTTTCTCTCTTTTCTGAGGGTAGATTAAGATGATTGACTATATGTTCAACATAATATTTTGGAGTCGGCATGCCTTGGCCTGAATCGAGAAAACTGGAAACGAGAAGGAAAATTCTGAAAAGTGCAGTGAGGCTTTTTGCAAAGAGAGGTTTTAATAACGTGTCGTTGGGAGATGTCATGAAAGATGCCAAACTAACGCATGGCGCTTTTTATACGCATTTCAATTCTAAGCAAGAACTCTACAAAGAAGCGGTATATGCCGCGACGGAAGACAGCCCGTTAGCAGGGATAATCAGAGAGTCTGAAAGCGCGCTGAACGTTGAAACGATAGTGAAGACATATCTTTGTGATGAACACGTCGATCATAAAATATCGCCATGTCCGCTCGCCGCATTCGCCACTGATACCTCGAATCAAAACGCAGAAACAAAGGAAGCCTATACCCTTGTTTTTCAAGGAATGATAGATGTTTTGGATACCAAAAAGGGATGGACGTATCACTGACCGACAAAGCGCCTTATCAATGGCAGCGTTATTGATTGGTGGGGTGGTAGTATCACGTGCGTTAAATGATAAAGAAACGATCGATGAACTCTTAGCCGCTTGTATTTCAAAAGCGCGACAATTGTTGAAGTGAGCGAATCGGCTTCTGTCATTAAATATGTTGTTTTAATGCATCGAAAGTGATGATCGATATGCGAACAGCCAGCCGTGTTAACGCTCACAATGACGAAAGTTGCAAAGGTTGCCTTTGGTCTATCCCCCTTGTTTGGTCGTCTAAGTATGTGAGCCACGCATCGACCGTTAAGGGTTTGGCGAAATAGTAGCCTTGCGCTAAATGACACCCTATTCTGCGGAGTGTGTTGACGTGAGATTGTGTTTCCAGACCTTCTGCTACCACGGTGAGATCCAACACTTGTGAGAGTTTCAAAATGGCCTGAGTGATTTCAAGGTCAGACTTTGATGTGTTGACATCTTTGATGAAGCTTCTGTCCAGCTTGATGTAATCGGCCGAGAGATTTTTAAGAACGGAAAGGGAGGAATACCCGGTACCAAAATCATCAATCGCAATTTTGTAGCCTTTCGCATGGAGCGTTTCTATCGTTCTTACGCAGGTTTTAAAATCCCGCATCATGTCGCGCTCGGTAATTTCAAGGATCAGCTGGCTTGGCTTACAGTCGGTTTTATCAAGTATGCACTGTAGCTGGTCGGCGAGATCTGTCATATAGAACATTCTGGCGGAAAAATTCACCGCAATGACCATGCGATCCGTATTTAACCCATTATGTTTCCAATCAGTGATGAGCTGTGCCACCTTCCCAAATACCCACTTATCTATGTCAATGATAAGGTCGGATTTTTCAGCCACTTCAAGGAAAGCGGAAGGAGGAAGTAGGCCAAGTTTTGGGTGTTGCCACCTGATCAACGCTTCTGCACCGATCGTATTGCCTGTATCGAGATTCACTTTGGGCTGGAAGAAAACGACTAACTCGTCATTCTGAATAGCGTTATGCAAGCCTCGATGTGTTTCAATGTGGTCTTTGATTTCAGTTGTCATTTCATCACTGTAAATACGGTACTGATCGCGGCCTTGGCGTTTGGCGCAGTACATAGCGGTATCCGCATTTCGAATCAAGGTCTCGCCATCATGCCCGTGTGCTGGGTACTCACAGATGCCAATGCTGGCAGAAACAACAATAGTATTGTCGACGATATGATAGGGCTTTCTCAGGGTCTTGTTTATTTTTTGCGCGATTTTCTCTCCGTGCATCAAGCTGATGTTCGACATGACAATCATGAATTCATCACCCCCCATGCGGGCGACAAAGCCAGACGTACCAATCAGTTCAGAGAGTGTTTGGGAAACGTTGGTCAGCAAGCTATCGCCGGTGGCGTGGCCCAATGAGTCATTGATTGTTTTGAATTCATCAATGTCGAGATACAACAACACAAATGTGCTCTGACTTTTTTGGGCGAGGTCAATATTGCTGTTGAGTGATTTGGTGGCGAGCAAACGATTGCCGAGACCTGTTAACGTGTCATGGTGTGCGAGGAAGTCGAAGTTTTTCTTCTCATCGCTGATGGCGCTATAGGCGTCAGACAAGCGTGCCGCCATGTTGTTATAGGCGTTTTCAATATCCCCCCATTCATCTGTTCGCCCCAAGTTAATCGGCTTCTTGCTGTCTGTTGACAGGTGATCGAATCCGTTCTTTAGATCGTTCAGCGGTTTTTGGATATGTCGACGTATCACGCGATTAATGAGGAGTACCGAAAAGAGAAAGGCGACAAAACTGATGGCAATTGCATTGACTTTGGAGCTGCGAATGACCTCTTCAAGTTGGCTGGTGAGTGAGAGAGTTTGAGATTGCACTCTCAACTCGGTACGTTCCACCATTTCAAGCAATTCAGTTTGCGCATCAACCAATGCAGCCATCACTTTCCAACGTTGATCTAAATTGGCTCGGATCTTTTTAAGCGCAGCGTGATAGCGCTTTAGGGTTATTTTCATTTGTGCCTTATGCATCGAAACGTCTTGATGCTTGATGTCGACGTTTTCAAGATGAAGCAGGAAAATGTCCAACTCTTTTTCGGCTTCGATCAGCAATACCTTCTCTGTCTCTGGTGTAATTCGGCTATGGATGTCGCCGACCATTTTGCCAACAGTGAGGAAGGACTCCCTGAGCATGCTAATGAGGTCTAATTCATTGTTATATTGTATTAAATCCTTTTCATTTAACTGTTGGAGTTTACTTTCAGCTATCGCAAACTCGAGTTGATCGAGTTGTTCCGCTAGCTTGCCGTCAATGGTATTCGTTTGCTTTAAAATGCGATTGAGCCCCAAGGAGCTGCCCAGAAAGCGGTGAAAGTTTCCTATAAACGCATCGATTTTGTAAGAAAGTTCTTTGTTCGCAGAAAGGCCTCTTAACCGTTGCAATTGAAAATCGACATTGAATGCTTCTTCCGACAGCACTGTCTCACTGAACAAAAAGGTTTGTTCCAGCAACTTAACGCGTGAAGTGAGGGCAAAAACCCGACGACTGATTTCAGAGTTAACGATCAATTCAGACACGTGGTTAGAGGCTTCGTTCTTTAATATGGATTCAACATAAGAGAGTGAACGAATGACCAAGAAAACAGCGAAGCTGAAGATAAGAAGAGACAGTAAACTCGACACTATCAGTCGTTGAGTTACGCTCATCGTTTTTAGGTTCATTGTGGCTTCCAAATCTTAAGGTATGCTTCTCGATAACCGTTTTTAGGGTCGTAGATCCCGCTTTCTTGTGCACCAATCAGCTCTCCGACATTGCCAGGGGTGACGATGTGAACGGGCGCAGAGTAACCGCTTGGCGGGAGTTGGTGAAAGGCTCTATTAAGCTCATCGGTTATCTGCCATCCCTGCAAATACAGGGGTTCTGGGACGGTTGCGAACTGAAAGTTGTTATTGTGAATGCGTTTGTATGCTGCTTTACTGCCATCGCCCGCAGAAATATTTTGAGGGAGCAATACTGCACGCTCTGCGTTGGACTCTAGTGAGGGAATGGCGTAATCAATATATAGGTCATTGATAGCAAGAATATGTGTGATTTTCTTGTCGTATTTTTCCCAAAGTGTGTCGAATGCGTTAGGCATTTTTTCTGCGATTTCTTCAAGCGGTAACGCATTGATTTCAAGGAGTTTACAGCCTTGACAGCGCGAAATTGTTTTGGCCATGGCGTCGGCTTTGATGGACGCGATTTTATAATTCGGGTCAGTAAAAATCAGTGTGTTTGCTTGGCCCTTAGAATCGACAATCGCAAGCAACGCAGCCACTTCAGCAACATCAAGAGGGTCAGTGGTAATGTTCATATACAGGCCTAGATCGCTGTTACCACCTGCTAATTCAGTGGCATGCCACCCAATAACGATGATGCCGCGGCGTTTCGCTTCCTGAAGAATGTCCTTATGTCTTTGGGCATCCAGTCCACCCAGCACAATGGCATCGGGCTGAAACCCGATGGCTTTGCGTATGCCTGCACCTTGCCGAATGGCGGAGCCCAGTCCATCGATAAACCTGAGATGCCAGTCTAAGTGTGCGATCGCCTCAGACATCCCCTTCCCTACGCCATACACCCCACCATTTCTTAAGTCAGACGCGACGAAGATAATATTTTTACTTTGCACAATGCTTGGACCTGTTGTTGGCCCATCCCAAATGTCCCCACCCTTTATCGCTTTATTTACTTTTTCTTTTGCGTAATCAAAGAATTCTGTTTGAGAGGTTGTTACTTCGGCAACGCAGAATGAACTAAGAGTGAGCGATACGAGTATTAACACCGACGAAAAAATTCTAGTCATAATAAAAATATGATAATTCTAAGTTATGGTTTAAGTGTAGTATTGAAGATTATGTTAATCGTATTTTTTAGTCTGGTATACAATATGGATCGAGAAATTAAAATAGATCTCTTACGAAGCCTGATTCTGTGCTTGTGTGTAATTTCTGAGTCTGTTTTAGCTGATGAAGATGTAAAAACATTTAATTTCCAACAAACTGTGAGTGAAAAACCATTGCCGACGATTGCTGGCATGGTAAAGAAACCTGTGCGTATAGCCCTTATTTATCCAAGTGCTGATATTTCAGACTTTTGGGTGAAGAATTACACGGCGCTCAACAAACGCTTATTGGCGCTTGCGTTGCCCTATAAGATTGACGAGTTTACGTCGAAGCAAATCGAGCACTCTTTGCAGACCCAGCATACCGAACATGTATTGAATGCAAGTGAGCCTTACGATTTTGTCATTTTTGGCCCGTCTGAACTCAGCTTTCAAGCAAAGAACATCCAGAAGCTCGCCGCCTCAGACCAGTTCAAAACCTTCATTTGGGCCTTCCATACGCCAAACACCGAATGGACTTATCAACCCGATGCATGGTTTGATTTTTCGAGTGCAATGGGGGCAGAGGTTCTATGCAATCATGTTGTTGAACACTTAGGCGAAGGTGTGGAGTTTGCTGCAAATAGAGGTATTCCTGGGATCACCGATACCCAGCGATCCAAAGGGTTTATTGATTGTGTAGAACAAAAAGGTGGTTGGATTAATGTGTATGAGCACTTTGGCCAATACCAGAAACTCGGCGGCGCTGATGGGGTAAAATTAGTCCTCACTAACTTTCCTAGTGTAACGATGATCCATAATGCCAATACTGCGATGACCATGGGGGCGATTGATGTACTTCGCCAAGAAAAGAAGCTTTCAGACGTGTATGTAACAGGTTGGGGAGGCACAGCAAAAGAGATTGAAAGGATCCGGTCCGGTGAATTGGATGCAACGCCAATGAGAATGAGCGATGACTTAGGGGTTGCCACTGCGGAGGCCATCAAATTTTACATAGAAGGCAAGGCGTCTGAAGTGCCGAAAGTGTACTTAGGGCGAATCACTGTTGTTCATAACAAGATGAGTGAACAAGAATTAGATAAATTGACGGAAGAAGCCTTTCGTTATTCTCTAAGTGATTAGTAGACAGTTAAGCGAGACGTTATATTAAATATTAGTAATGTATCATTAACTATAAATTTGCTATGTATTTTATTTCATATGGATTTCTATTAACAGCGATTGGTTAAAGCCGAAAAATAATGAAATGGTACTGATATGTGTTTTATTTAATTTCGGTATTCCAATGGCTTAAGTTTTGTCTTATTTTTGGGACGCCACAGCCTCAATAAATCTTTATATCCAAACAAATTGAGATTGACTTTTCTAAGAGTTGTTCAACCGCATTCCGATGGTAATTTAATATGCTCTGTTGGCATTCAACGCGAAATTGTTGCGGTTTAGGCGCGGAACAAACATATAGACAGAGACATACCTACTGGGCTTTCGTTGACCACACAAAGGGAAAGCATCTAAAACTCGCACGCCGCATCGAACGTCATGCGTTGGTGGGTGTAAGGGTGATCAAAT
>JBELME010000054.1:0-18262 GCA_042096095.1 Enterovibrio sp. | reverse complement strand
ATCTGGATACAACCCTGTGGCAATTGTCGGCACACTACCAGAGCTACTCACATTGCCATAGGCTTACGCCTTAGCACAACGTAGAAATGAAAAAGAGCGAAGATTCGCTCTTTTTTCGTACCTGAGAAAAACGGTGCTAACCCAACACGTTTACACCTTCTTGTTCTAACATTTCACGCAGTCTAATCAATGGAAGGCCAATCAAGGTGTTTGGGTCTCTGCCATCGAGCTTTTCAAACAGAGCAATGCCTAAGCCTTCGCATTTGAAACTGCCCGCGCAATCGAGCGGAAGCTCGCGCCTCACGTAGTTTCTGATTTCTGGGTCAGTGAGGATTCTAAAATGAACGTGAAACGGTTCAACGTCAGTCTGGGTGTTCCGCGTTGCGCTGTTATAGAGGCTTAAACCTGTATAAAAAGTGATGTGCTTACCTGACGCTGCTTTGAGTTGCTCGAAAGCACGCTCTTCAGTATGTGGTTTGCCGAGGATCTTTCCGTCGATCACGCAGACTTGATCGGATCCTATGATCAAGTCGTTGGGATGATCAATTGCGCACGCTTTTGCCTTACTTTCAGACAAGCGCTTCACCAAATCGACCGGATCTTCTTGTTCGTATGGGGTTTCATCAATATCTGGCGAATGTGTTAGGAAGGGAATCCCCAGCTTTTCTAGTACCATTTTTCGATATTTAGAGCCGGATCCTAGCACGACTGTTTGTTTATTCATCTAACGATGATCCTTTCTCAGAATATTCGTATACGAAGGTCAGTGTAATGTTTTACACTTGCGGAGGCGAGTGGGCATAGGATGTCCGTTGGCAGTTCGTGCCCATTCTGTTTCAAATTCGCTAAGTGCCTGTAGTACAGAAAATAACCTTTTCGTGTCTGGACGAGTGTTTATACGCTTCGTCTTAGAAGTAAAAGGCTAAATTCCTTTGACTCGGGATACTTTGGAGGCTAGAATTCGCGCCCTATGCAAAAGGTAAAAGTACCACTAACGGTTGACCCGTTTAAAAGTGCGCAAAAGCGACTTGATTATGATGGCATCATCGCAGTTAAACAGCTTGTGCGTCTTGCAGAGGTAACTGGAGGTGTGATCAGTGATGCTGATGTTAAACTTTCTTTTGATATTGATGCACAAGGACTGAAGATCGTAAGCGGAAACGTGAAGGTCGACGTGAATCTTGAGTGTCAACGTTGTTGGAAAGTCTACCCACATCATTGTGATATCGAATTTATTTACAGCCCGGTTTTCAATGAAGATCAGGTTGGCAATTTACCGGATGCTTATGAGCCGGCATTAGTCGACGAAAATGGTGAGATTAACCTACTTCAACTTATCGAAGATGAGTTGATTGTGGCTTTGCCACAGGTTGCCATGCACAAAGAAGCTGATTGCGAAATCGATTCTGATGGTATGGTTTTCGGGGAAATCCCGCTTGCTGATGAGCGTCCGAATCCATTTGCCGTTTTGAAAAACTTAAAGCAAAAGTAACGAGGAGTAGGGTCAATGGCCGTACAAAAGAGCAAAAAATCACGTTCAATGCGTGGTATGCGTCGTTCACACGATGCGCTAACTACTAGTGCATTGTCTGTAGATGCAACTTCTGGTGAAACTCACCTGCGTCACAACGTGACTGCTGACGGTTTCTACCGTGGCCGCAAGGTAATCAACAAGTAAGGTTGAGCCTTGACTGGTCTAACCATTGCACTTGATGCGATGGGTGGGGACTTCGGTCCCCAGGTAACAGTGCCTGCCTCCGTGCAGGCATTGTTGCATTTCCCTTCGTTAAAAGTGGTACTCGTCGGTGATCACGCTGAGATCACCCGCCAGCTTGTATTGCTGGGTCAAGAACATGCCTCCCGCATATCCATTCTTCATGCGGAATCTTCTATCGCCAACGACACGCGTCCTTCTCAAGCACTCCGCTCGAGTAAGGGTACTTCCATGCGCATCGCATTGGAACTGGTGGCCGATGGCAAAGCTGATGCTTGTGTCAGTGCCGGTAATACGGGCGCACTCATGGCACTCTCTCGCTCCTTATTAAAACTTCTCCCCGGTATAGACAGGCCTGCGCTTGTTTCAGCCCTCCCAACGTTAGGCTCTCAACAAAGTTGGTTACTCGATCTTGGTGCCAATGTTTCAGTCGATGCTGATACTTTGTTCCAGTTTGCGGTAATGGGCTCTGTGCTTGCTGAAGAGCAATTAGGTCATCAACCTACGGTAGGATTGCTGAATATCGGTGAAGAAGAAATTAAAGGAAATGATTTAGTAAAGCGTTGCTCGGAAATGCTTCAGCAATGCTCTGCAGTCAATTACATTGGTTACGTAGAGGGCAATCAGCTCTATACAGGGAAGGCTGATGTGGTTGTCTGTGATGGATTTGTCGGCAACGTAAGCCTGAAAACCAGTGAAGGGGTCGCAAAGCTGTTTTTAGATAGCTTAAAACAGCATATTTTGATGAGCCCATTTAAAAAACTGGTGGCTAAATGGTTATTTGGCGAACTATTTACTGCGCTTAATCACCTGAACCCCGACCAGTACAATGGCGCAAGTCTGTTAGGATTGCGCGGCATTGTAGTGAAAAGCCACGGACGTGCTGATATATCCGCTTTCCAACACGCTATCGGGGAAGCGGTCCACGAAGTCGAACGGCAACTACCTAAAAAAATATGTGACCGTTTGGAAGCCGTACTACTCGAGAGGCATTATTAGTCTTCATGTTCAGTAAGATTCTAGGTACAGGCAGCTTTCTGCCTGCCCAAATCCGCAGTAACGCGGATCTCGAAAAAATGGTTGATACCAGTGATGAGTGGATTACTGCCCGAACTGGTATTAAAGAGCGTCGTATTGCGGCAGACAACGAATCTGTTGCGGTAATGGCTTACAACGCTGCTGTAAAAGCAATTGACATGGCAGCCATTGATAAGCATGACATTGACCTCATTATTGTTGCTACCACCAGTGGAGAAAGTGCATTCCCAGCCGCTGCGTGTGAAGTGCAGGCCAAGCTTGGTATTAGTGGTTGCCCTGCCTTTGATATTGCTGCCGCCTGTTCTGGTTTTGTTTATGCATTGAGCGTTGCTGATCAGTATGTGAAGTCTGGCATGGCGCGTAACGCCTTGGTTGTTGGCTCTGATCGTCTTTCTCACATGTGTGATCCGACAGATCGCTCAACTGTCATCTTGTTTGGTGATGGTGCTGGCGCTGTTGTTGTCGGCGCAAGTGAAGAGCCTGGTGTGATTTCTACGCACCTGCGTGCTGACGGTAAGTTTGGCGAATTGCTGAACTTGAAACATCCTTCGCGCGGCACACGGTCTCAAGTGGAAGAAGATGCTTGGTTAGAAATGGCGGGGAACGATGTGTTTAAAGTTGCCGTCACGCAACTGGCGAATATTGTGTCTGAAACGCTAGACGCCAACCAAATGGAAAAGTCTGAAATTGATTGGCTTGTTCCGCACCAAGCAAACTACCGAATCATTAAAGCGACGGCAAAAAAACTGGCCATGTCGATGGATCAGGTTGTCCTAACGCTCGATAAACATGGCAATACGTCTGCCGCCTCTGTTCCGACTGCACTTGATGAAGCAGTCCGTGATGGACGCATTCAACGCGGTCAAACGATATTGCTTGAAGCCTTCGGCGGTGGTTTCGCCTGGGGCTCTGCGCTGATTAAGTTTTAATAAGGAAAATTTCTATGTCTAACTTTGCTGTGGTTTTTCCAGGCCAAGGTTCACAAACTGTGGGCATGTTTGCTGAACTGGCTGAACAATTTGATGTAGTAAAACAAACATTTGCTGAAGCATCTGACGTTTTGGGTTATGACCTTTGGGCGCTTGTTCAAAACGGTCCGGATACTGACCTTAACCAAACTCACCGCACTCAACCTGCGCTGCTGACTGCCTCTGTTGCAATCTGGCGTGTATGGCAACAAGAGGGTGGTGCGCAACCTACGGTTATGGCTGGTCACAGTTTGGGTGAATATTCTGCACTGGTTTGTGCGGGTGTTATTGACTTCAAAGAAGCCGTTAAATTGGTTGAGCTGCGTGGTCAATTGATGCAAGAAGCGGTACCTGCTGGCGTGGGTGCAATGTCTGCCATCATCGGCCTTGAGAACGATGCCATTGCGAAAGCATGTGAAGAAGCCGCTGAGGGACAAGTTGTTTCTCCTGTGAACTTCAACTCACCAGGCCAAGTTGTGATTGCGGGTAACAAAGAAGCTGTTGAGCGTGCAAACGTGTTGTGTAAAGAAGCGGGCGCGAAGCGTGCATTGCCCTTGCCCGTTTCTGTACCGTCTCATTGTGCGCTTATGAAGCCTGCGGCAGACAAACTGGCCGTTGCGCTTGAAAGCATCGCATTTTCAGCTCCGTCAATTCCTGTTGTTAACAACGCTGACGTTGCTGCTGAGACAGATCCTGCTGCGATTAAATCTGCACTTGTTCGTCAACTTTACGGTCCGGTTCGTTGGACTGAAAGCGTTGAGAAAATGGCAGGTGAAGGCGTTGAGCTTCTGCTAGAAATGGGCCCAGGTAAAGTATTGACGGGCCTTGCTAAGCGTATCGATCGTAAATTGAACGCTGCTGCGGTTAACGATCCTGCTTCTTTGGAAGCGGCGAAGTAATTTCTGGAAACTGCAGCCAGTAATCGCTGGTTGCTGCAATTAAGGAACGAATAAGAATGGACCTGAACGGTAAAATTGCGCTTGTTACGGGTGCGAGTCGCGGTATTGGACGAGCAATCGCTGAAATTCTTGTAGAGCGCGGTGCCACAGTTGTTGGTACGGCTACCTCTGAAAGCGGTGCTGCGTCAATCAGCGACTACTTGGGCGAGAACGGTAAGGGCTACGCACTGAACGTGACGTCTTCTGAGTCGATCAGTGACGTATTGAAGGCGATCAAAGAAGAGTTCGGCGATATCGATATTCTCGTTAACAATGCAGGCATTACTCGTGATAACCTTCTGATGCGTATGAAGGATGACGAGTGGCAAGACATCATGGATACTAACCTGACGTCTATCTTCCGCATGTCTAAAGCGGTGCTGCGCGCGATGATGAAAAAACGTAACGGACGTATTATTAATGTCGGTTCGGTTGTTGGTACAATGGGCAACGCGGGACAGGCAAATTATGCGGCAGCGAAAGCTGGAGTTGTGGGTTTTACCAAATCTATGGCACGTGAAGTTGCATCGCGAGGCATTACCGTAAATACTGTCGCTCCAGGTTTCATTGAAACCGACATGACAAAAGCGCTGAACGATGATCAGCGTGCAGCAACTTTGGCTCAAGTACCTGCTGGACGTTTAGGCGATCCACGTGAAATTGCGGCGACTGTAGCTTTTTTGGCGTCAACAGATGCAGCCTACATCACGGGTGAGACACTGCACGTCAATGGCGGCATGTACATGATTTGAGCACAAAAGTTGCAACACTAAATGATACAGGTCAAACTCCGACTGTTTATCGAGCAAATCGTGGTTTGACCAGCATTAAGGGTGTTGCAACTTCCACGTTATTGAATAAACTACTGCACATATCGCATCTGCGAATCTTGTAAGGAATAGTATTAATATGAGCAACATCGAAGAACGCGTAAAAAAAATCATCGTTGAGCAACTAGGCGTAGACGAAGCTGAAGTTAAAAACGAAGCATCTTTTGTTGACGATCTGGGTGCAGATTCTCTAGACACAGTTGAGCTTGTTATGGCTCTGGAAGAAGAATTCGATACCGAGATTCCAGACGAAGAAGCTGAAAAGATTACTACTGTTCAAGCTGCTATCGACTACGTTGTTGGCGCGTCTGAGTAATCAGAAAAAAAATTCTTCCAGGCGGTCAATTTGGCCGCCTGAGTTTTTTCTAGCACCGCGAAATTTTAAAGAATCACCTTTCTCCGGAGAATATCATCGTGTCTAAGCGTCGTGTTGTTGTCACTGGCATGGGGATGTTATCGCCTGTAGGTAACACTGTTGAGTCATCATGGAAAGCATTGCTAGCTGGCCAAAGCGGTATTCAAACAATTGACCACTTCGATACAACAGGCTTTGCAACCAAATTTGCTGGTCTAGTAAATGATTTCAATTGTGAAGATTACATCTCTAAGAAAGATGCTCGTAAAATGGATCTGTTCATCCAGTACGGTATCGCTGCAAGTATGCAAGCACTTGAAGATTCCGGCTTGGAGATCACCGAAGAAAACGCTGAGCGTGTCGGTGTAGCCATTGGTTCGGGTATTGGTGGACTTGGCTTGATTGAAGCTAACCACCGAGCGTATGTCGAAAAAGGCCCACGCAAAATCAGTCCATTTTTTGTACCGTCGACCATCGTAAACATGATCGCCGGTCACGTATCCATTAATTACGGCCTTCGCGGTCCAAACATCGCGATTTCAACAGCCTGTACAACTGGTCTGCACAATATCGGTCACGCGGCACGCATGATTGCGTATGGTGATGCTGATGCAATGGTTGCAGGTGGCGCGGAAAAAGCCTCGACCGAACTGGGTATTGGTGGTTTTGCTGCTGCAAAAGCTTTGTCTACCCGTAATGACGATCCACAAGCCGCTTCGCGTCCTTGGGATAAAGACCGTGATGGCTTTGTTCTTGGTGACGGTGCTGGCATTATCGTGCTTGAAGAATACGAACAAGCAAAAGCACGTGGTGCCAAGATTTACTGTGAGCTTGTTGGCTTCGGTATGAGCGGTGACGCTTACCACATGACGTCGCCTAGCGCTGACGGCTCTGGCGGTGCACTTGCAATGAAAGCGGCTATCCGCGATGCAGGCATCACGCCAGAAGACATTGGTTATGTAAATGCGCACGGCACGTCTACGCCTGCAGGTGATGTTGCTGAAACGAAAGGTATTCGTTTGGCAATGGGTGCTGCTGCAGACAAAACCATGGTGTCTTCAACCAAATCAATGACAGGCCACCTTCTTGGTGCGGCAGGTTCTGCGGAATCTATCTTCACTATCATGTCGCTGGTTGATCAGGCTATTCCGCCAACGATTAACTTGGACAACCTGGATGAAGGTTGTGACCTTGATTACGTTCCACATGAAGCTCGTCAAGTGAAGTTGGATTACGCACTGTGTAATTCTTTCGGCTTCGGCGGTACAAATGGTTCGTTGATTTTCAAAAAAATCTAAGATTTTTTTGATAGACTAAGGCGGCTCGATACAGCGTATCGAGCCGTTTTTTTATATGTAATTCAGGAACCCGGAATGATTCTGCTCAATGGATTGGTTAGTGATGACATTTCAATCGCCGATCGTGGCCTACAGTACGGTGATGGCTGTTTTTCTACCCTTTTAATTGAAAAAGGTAGCGTTGCAGTATGGCCGCGACATGAAGATCGACTGCGTAACAATACATCGAGGCTTGGGATCACCAATATTGATTGGCCTTCAGTGGCTTCTTGGGTGCAACACGCGGCGAAATCTACCGAAGGCGCGGACAAAGCGGTTCTGAAAGTGATCATTACGCGAGGTGCAGGTGGGCGAGGTTACAGCCCTGAAGGCTGCAATACGCCCAATGTCATTATCTCAACACATGCTTACCCTGCGCAGTATGATACGTGGCGAGAGAAGGGCATCGCGATGGTGCTGCTCGAGCAACCACTGGGTATCTCGCCGCTTGCGGGTATTAAACATCTAAACCGTTTAGAGCAGGTGATGCTCAAGCGTGAGGTAGATAAAAGCGGCGTTGATGATGGGGTAGTGTGTGACATGAGCGGAAACCTCGTTGAAACGTCGGCATCAAACTTGTTCTGGCGAATTGGCAAAATGATTTATACGCCAGATCTTCAACGAGCAGGTGTTGCGGGCACGATGCGAGCTCAGGTTATCGAAGCGGCGAAAGCACTCGGCTTCGATGTTCAAGAAGTTCTCTCATCCCCAGATGCGCTATTTCGAGCAGAAGAAGTATTTATAACAAATGCAGTAATGGGTGTGATGCCTGTTAGATGCTTAGAAACAACAAACTACAGCGCATTCGATGCTTGTAGAGCAATAACATTGAGGTTAAATGCGTGATTAAGAAACTGGCCCTTCTATTTCTTTGCCTTGTATTGGCTGCTGCAGGCGGCGCGTATTGGGCGTATGGGGAAATTGAATCGTACGTGAGTGCGCCAATCGATACCCAAGAAACGGTTCTCGTGACGGTGCCGGATGGCGCGAATTATCACTCCGTAACCCGTACTTTGATTAATGACGGTGTCATTTCACCGTCCGAATGGTCAAGGTTTGCAGCAAAAACGCACCCAGAGCTCACTCGTTTGAAAGCGGGTATGTATGAAATTGCGCCATCAATGACACTCGCCGATGTGTTTGCCGTGTTTAGAGAGGGTAAAGAGCACCAATTTGCGATCACCTTTGTTGAAGGCAGTACGTTTAAAGAGTGGCGAGAAATCCTTAATCAAACGGATTATCTGAAACATGACACAGCAAACTTGAGTGAAGCAGACATTGCCAAGAAACTCGGTTTATCGTCAGAGAAAGTCGAAGGATTGTTGTTGCCAGAAACGTATCACTTTGTCGCAGGGGAGAGCGATCTCTCTATTCTCGGTCGCGCTTCTACGCAGCTTCAAAGTACGTTGGATTCAGCGTGGGCATCGCGAGCAGAAAAGCTGCCTGTAAAATCCGCATATGATTTACTCACGCTTGCCTCCATCATCGAAAAAGAAACGGCTGTGGATGAAGAGCGCGGCAAAGTGGCGTCAGTCTTTGTGAACCGTTTGAATAAGCGCATGCGTTTGCAAACTGACCCGACGGTGATTTATGGCATGGGGGATAAGTACGATGGCAACATTCGTAAGAAAGACTTGCGCACGCCAACGCCATACAACACCTATGTGATTTCAGGCTTGCCTCCAACGCCGATTGCCATGCCAGGTAAAGCATCGATCATTGCTGCAGCAAACCCTGACAGCACGCCTTATTTCTATTTCGTTGCCAGCGGTTACGGTGGCCACAAATTTTCGAAAACACTCACGGAACATAACCGTGCAGTCCGACAGTATCTAAAAGTATTAAGAAGCCAATGAACGGAAAATTTATCGTAGTTGAAGGCCTTGAAGGCGCTGGCAAAACCACTGCTATCAATAAAGTCATTGAAACACTGAAAGCACATGGCATCAGCGACATTGAAACAACACGCGAGCCGGGTGGTACACCGTTGGCAGAGCAAATGCGTGCATTGGTAAAAGAAGGCCACCCTGATGAGCCTTTGACGGACATGGCAGAGCTGCTTTTACTTTATGCAGCACGTATTCAGTTGGTTGATAACGTAATAAAGCCTGCGCTCAATCGTGGTGCCGTTGTGGTGGGTGATCGCCATGATATGTCTTCGCAAGCATACCAAGGCGGTGGTCGTGGCTTTGATAAGGCATTGATGCAGAACCTGCGTGATACCGTCTTGGGTGATTTTCGTCCAGATTTCACGATCTACATGGATATTGACCCTGAACTTGGTTTGTCTCGCGCACGCGCACGTGGTGAGCTAGACCGTATTGAACAAATGCAGTTAGCGTTTTTCCAGCGTACGCGTCAACGTTATTTGAAACTGGCAGCAGCAGAAGAACACATTGCTGTTATCGACGCATCACAATCGATTGAAGACGTTACACGCGATATTCAATCAGCATTGGAGCAATGGCTGACCCATGCAGGTTAACGTATACCCTTGGCAACATGATACATGGCAGCATTGGCAGCAGCTTCTGGGTCAAGACAGGCTTCACCATGCTGTGCTGTTGGCTTCCCCAAAAGGAAGCGGACGTATTGCACTTACTGCGATGCTGGCCAAAACCATTCTTTGCAAAAATGGCGTCACTGAACCTTGTGGTGTTTGCCATAGCTGTAAGCTGTTTGATGCAGATACGCACCCTGACTTCCACCTACTCAAGCCGGAATCTGAAGGTAAGCAGATAGGTGTCGATGCAGTACGTGCTGTGAATCAGTATGCTTGGGAAACGTCACAGCTTGGTGGGCAACGGGTTATTCTGATTCAAGATGCAGATCGCATGGGTGAGGCGGCGGCGAATGCCGTGTTAAAAACGCTAGAAGAGCCACCGTCCCATTGCCATTTCATTCTCCTTGCTGCGTCTATGGATACCATGCTGCCAACGGTGGTTAGCCGATGTAACAAGTGGAAGCCTAAATTGCCGCAAGAAAGCGTTGTGAAGCGTTGGGTTGAAGCCGAGTTATTTGATTCGGTACCGCTTCAAGTGATCCGTATTAACCGTGGTGCACCGCTAGCAGCGAAAGCATTTGTTGAATCTGGTAGCTTGGGGGCGCATGAAGGGCTGCTTGACGCATTTTCGGGCTATGTAGCAAGTAAACAAGGTCTTTTCACGCTCACGGAGAAGCTCATTAAGTCTGGTAACGATGGATTACAGTGGTTGAGTTTTTTATTGTTGGATGTGATGAAGTTGCAGCAGGGAACCCAAGAAGGGCTCGTGCATTGCGAATCTCTGCCGTTAGTTGAAAAGATTGGTCGCGCTCTGCCTGCATCTGTCGTTATACGCCAACTGACAGCGCTCAATAAGTTGAAGAGCGATATAGTGAAAAGCGCAGGCTTGAACAATGAACTTATGGTCAGTCGCTGGTTGAGTGACTTTCAGTAAGCACCTACAATGCATCGTTTTACAGGAATACCGGAGTTAACAACGTGCTAGTCGATTCACATTGCCACCTTGATAAATTGGATTACGACGATCTGCATACGGATGTGGCAGAGGTCATAGAGAAAGCGAAAGCACGTGGTGTGGATTACCTGCTCTCTGTTGGTGTAACTCTGCGCAGCTTTCCAACCATGATGGACCTGATCCGTCCGTACCCTAATGTGTTTACATCTTGTGGTGTTCACCCTCTCGATATCGAAGAAGGATTCGACTTCGATCAGCTGCGCACTTTGGCTGCGGATGACCGTGTTGTCGCGATTGGCGAAACGGGGTTGGATTACCACTACCAGCCAGAACTCGCTGAAAAGCAGCAAGAGGTATTTCGTCAGCATGTGCGCATCGCGGTTGAGCTAAATAAGCCGCTTATCATTCACACCCGGATGGCTCGTGAAGACACGCTGCGTATTCTGCGTGAAGAGAACGCGCAAAAAGTGGGAGGTGTGCTGCACTGCTTCACCGAAAGCTTTGAGATGGCAGAGGCTGCGATTGAGCTTGGTTTCTACATTTCTATTTCAGGCATTGTGACGTTTAATAAAGCGTCGGAGCTGAAAGACGTTGTGCGCCGTTTGCCTTTGGAAAAATTATTGGTTGAAACCGATTCACCGTATCTTGCACCTATTCCGTATCGTGGTAAGCAAAATCAACCAGCTTATGTTCGTGAAGTGGCGGAGTATGTTGGCTTGTTGAAAGGGGTGTCTGCTGAAGAAGTAGCAGCAACCACAACGGAGAACTTTTTCACGTTGTTCTCGACTGCGACGCGCTGAATCACCGCTTTTACTGTCTCTTAAGGGCTGCTTTGCAGCCCTTTTTCGTATTTCTCCGTTACGATTTTCGTAACATGCTACATGTCACCAAGATAAACAAGGTTTGTAACAGTAATTACCTGCTTGGTTTTATTATTGTTATTTATTATTTTATCTTATTGAAATTAATCATAAAAATAAAACGTTGTCGCGAAAAAAGACAGGATACATAAACGCATCAGTAACGCTTAATTCGTTACATTAAAAAACATTAAGACGTTAGACATTTTGAGTGTCTGAAATTCATCCATAAAGGGCGGGGTGTTAATTTAACTTATAAAATACAATGGGTTATTGAGTATCAAAAGTGCTATTCGATACAATTTTCATGTGATCTATATTTAGTTTCTGAACAAACACATCGTGTTACGTAGAGTCATCCGAGTTGCAGTCCTATATTACACATCGAAATACATTGATTAGCAGGTTGTCCTGAACTCACATGTTTCTGAGTTCAACGTACAACTAAAATTATTCTCAGGAGCATAATTATGTTTAAAAACCTGTTTGCTAACCTGCAAAAAGTCGGTAAGGCGTTGATGCTGCCTGTATCGGTATTGCCGGTAGCAGGTATCTTATTAGGCGTTGGTGCAGCGGACTTCAGTTGGCTTCCAAGCGTTGTTTCAGGTGTAATGGAAAATGCTGGTGGTTCAGTATTCGGCCAAATGCCACTGCTGTTCGCCGTAGGTGTTGCGCTAGGTTTCACGAACAATGACGGTGTTGCAGGTCTTGCTGCAATCGTGGGTTATGGCATCATGGCTGCGACCTTGGGTGTGATGGCGCAAGTGATGGGTGTTGATAAAATCGATACCGGTGTGCTTGGTGGCATCCTCGTTGGTGGTGTTGCGGCTTGGGCGTTCAACCGTTTCTTCCGTATTCAACTTCCTGATTATCTCGGCTTCTTCGCAGGTAAGCGTTTCGTTCCTATCATGACAGGCTTCTGTGCAATTGGTCTTGGCCTTGTACTTGCTGTTATTTGGCCACCTGTTGGCGGTGCGATCGCGGCTTTCTCTCACTGGGCAGCAAACCAAAACCCAGTTGCAGCGTTTGGTATATACGGCATCGTAGAGCGTTCACTTATCCCGTTTGGTCTGCACCACGTTTGGAACGTACCATTCTTCTTCGAAGCCGGTAGCTGTGTAAACGCTGCGGGCGAAGCACGTACTGGCGTTCTGACTTGTTACTTGGAAGCAGATGCAGCATCACGCGCTGCAGGTAACGGTTTCGGTCAGCTAGCTGGCGGTTACATGTTCAAAATGTATGGTCTGCCTGCTGCTGCTATTGCAATGTGGCACACTGCGAAACCAGAAAACCGCGCGAAGGTTGGTGGTATCATGGTTTCTGCGGCATTGACGTCGTTCCTAACCGGTATTACCGAACCAATCGAATTCGCTTTCTTGTTCGTAGCACCAGTGCTGTATGTCATCCACGCTGTTTTAGCAGGTACTGCATTCGTACTGACTAACATGCTGGGTATGGTTCACGGTACGTCGTTCTCACACGGTTTGATTGACTTCGTGGTTCTGTCTGCAAACTCTCAGAAAATGTGGTTGTTCCCACTTCTGGGTATCATGTACGCAGTGTTCTACTACGTCGTGTTCCGTGTCGCTATCGTAAAACTAGACCTGAAAACGCCTGGTCGTGAAGACGAAGACGAATCAGTGGTTGTTGCTGGTGGCGAGTCAGAAATGGCGAAAGAACTGGTAATGGCATTCGGCGGTAAAGACAACATCACTAACTTAGACGCATGTATCACTCGTCTACGTGTATCAGTGAACAGTGTTGATAGCGTTGACCAGGACAAGCTGAAGAAGCTAGGCGCAGCAGGTGTTGTTGTTGCGGGTGGTGGTGTTCAAGCTATCTTTGGTACCAAGTCTGACAACTTGAAGTCAGACATGGATGAGTGGATTCGTAACAACTAAATATCCACACGATGACATCAATAGTTACCCCCTAGCTATTGAGATCGAAAAAGGAGAGCTTAGGCTCTCCTTTTTTATTGTCTGATGAAGGCTAAACGGCCTAGCTATCGACTAGAGCGCGACGAAAAACATCATCAAAATGGGCACGAGTAAACTCAGGATAAACCCGCTGACAATCGCAATCGGTACGCATTTAACGCCGCCAGTTGTTTGAATAATTGGCAGGGTGAAATCCATAGAGGTAGCCCCACCATAACCAATCGCAGTGAGTGGATAGCGACTAATTAAAAGTGGGATAAGAACAATGGCAACCAGCTCTCTCGCCAGTTCTAAAAGAAATGAGGCCCCACCATAGACGGGCCCCAGTGCATCTCCCATCAATATACCTGCCAAAGAATACCAACCAAATCCAGAAGCCATGGCGAGGCCATAATTGTAGGGAAGGGATAGCGACCACGCTGCGAGCAGCCCTCCGCCGAGCGATGTCACGATGATGACGGCGGCGACACTTAACCCTTTCTTGTTCAGAATGATTTGTTTCAACGTCATACCGCTGTTTCTTAACTGAATACCAATCAAAAACAGCAGAATGAGTAAGATGCCTTCACTGGCGGGGTCTACCCAATCCAGAGGGATTGGAAGCAATAGCCCCAATATCAATCCACCGCCTACGACAAATACCAGTTTCACCGATTCCATTAACATGGCTGAAAGAGGAACATCGCGTTTGTGTTGTTCTGTTTTCGTGGATAGCAGCATGTCTAAAAAAGGAAGGGCAAGAAGGTTTGCTACACCAATACACAGGAAGAAGGTCGATGCGAGAAGCAGAATTTGATTGAGGTTGGCACTGAGATCGTCAAGACCTGCCAAGCTCAATCCCATTAACCCTAAAATAACAAAGACAAGGCGAGAAGTTGAGCGGTTGATGACATCAAGAAACTTATCGCTTTTAACTTTGATGAAGTAGCCTACGACAAGTGGCAAAAATATATACAGCATGCCAGGTAGCATTCAGAAAGACCTTATTGATAAAAAAGAGAAATCACGCTGAGAGTATCAGTGGAGTTCAAATAAGGTCAATCCGTGCGCCGACGCTTATACGAGAAAGCCATCGACGGAAAAGGAGAGCGTTAACGCTGAGGACTATAATCCGCTGTTATTGATGATACCATTAAGCTCAACCCTGAAATCTGCATCATTCAGGTTCGACAATTCGTATAACGCTTCTGCTCCAGCTAAGGTGATTTCAACATCATGGTCATTAATTGCATCGTCATTCGCCCTAAACAAGAGTAGATGGCTTGCCATGGTTGCTAAGTTTAGGTATGTCACCTCATCGACTTCACGTCGAGTGCGTCGATTTGTCGATACCTCGATGAAATCCAAATCGAAGCCCCAACTTTTCAAAATGAACCTGCTCGCTTCTTTACTGACGGAGTAAAAAACATGACTGGCGATATCAAAGTCTAAATAGTTCCCTTCATCGGTGTAGTTTTGGTATGCCTTAACAGCACTGTAAATACCGATGTCTGCGAGCAATCCGATCAGTAACGCTTTTTCAACTTCTAGTTCGCAGTGTGCCTCGTCATACTTTTTCACTTTCTGACAAAGCAGCGCCATTGTAGATGCAAATTCTCGTGACGACTTCGCACTCTTTTTCAACAACGCATTACATTCTTCGCTAAAGGGAGAGGATGTTTTTAATGTCTGTATGGCATGTGCAGTGGCAATACCAAGGACGCGCTGAATCCCTAATCGAGACACTGCCATGTTGATGTCATGACAAGGACGATTCGTTCTTGGGCTGAAAATGGCTGAGTTTGCCGCGCGGATCACCGCCGCTGTGAGCGTTGCATCATCCAATAAAAGCGTCGACACATCTTTCACTGTGCTGCTTTGAGCAAAGCAAACGCGTTGTAATTTTATGACGACGTCAGGGATTGGAGGCAGTTCCAATGTCCCGTCTTTCAGTGAGCGATAGACCCGCTGAAAAAAGTCTGTCTCAATCGCTTTTAAGTGTTTCTCACGGCTAGGGTTTACCCAGAACAAAGAGAGGTTTGTCATCTTTTTAGACTCGAAAAAACATCCAGTACATAGTAGTCCTGAAGCGGAGTAAATGGAACATGCAGCGCATTTTATTTGAAGCAGTGACAAGTATTAATGCGTGGTGTCCAATATTTTTGTCATTGTGAAAACTGATAATAATATTAATTAGATAAAAGCAAGTTGGCGATGAATTGGGGTGAGAAATCTGAACTAAATTAACGTTTATTGCGCGTAATGCATGTAATACACGACAATAAGTTGCGAGTGTCTGTGCCCATTTAACATGCAGTAAACATAAATATTACACGTCATAAACGTGACGGATGTTGCGTTTTTGGTACAACGTTCGGCGTTGAGTGATCTAGTGCATGGTTTTCTATGCCCTAATGGGTCATCATTAATTTGCGTTGAGAATTTACCGAGTTTTTAGCCGGAGAATTGGCTTTTTTGGGAGAAAGGAGGCACCAATGCTGGAAGTGAAAAGTGGCTTTGTCGAATACTTGTCTCAGTTTGGAGAGACAGAAAAACGCTCCATGTTTGGTGGTACGGGTTTCTTTGTGAGTGGTGCAATGTTTGCACTTGTGAAAGAAGACCGTATCTATCTACGAGGTGGGGAAGAGCTTACCGAAAAACTCATTGCGAAAGCGTGCAAGAAATTCGTCCATGTTAAGAAAAGTTCTACTGCCACTGTTAACTACTATGACATCACCGAGCTTTACGAGCAGGAGGATGACGGCTTAGATGCAATGGTAAAAAAGTCCGTCGAGAATTCGGTGGCGGAGAAAGAATACCGAGACTCAAAATTAAACAAGCGTCTTCGCGATTTACCCAATTTGCGTTTGACTATTGAGCGTATGCTAAAAAAAGCTGGCGTCGAAAATGTTGATATTTTCTTTTCAATGAGCCCGGAAGAACTGTTCCGTAAAGTACAAGAATCTCACGGCTATGATGTCGACATCAAATTACTTTGGATGTTTGCAGGTGCGCAAACAGGTGTTCACTGGACGTTACTCAGTGAAGAAACCAAGCAGCAATTGCTTCGCGCTGTCTAAATACTGTTCTCAATAAAATAGCCGCCTTGTGCGGCTTTTTTTGTCTTTGTGTTTCACCAAACAGGCTGTTGACGAGTTGATCACCCCTGTGTATTGGTGATTTAGGCATGTACGGTTCAGAGGGATATTGTTACAGTCTTAGTCACGAAATTAAAATTAAAACAGCGACATCGTATGAAACTGCCTCAACTCTCTTCTTCCTTACTTGCAGGGTTACATTGCTTTTCCATCGTGGCTGAAACCATGAGTTTTACGCGTGCTGCTGAGCAACTACACCTAACCCAAAGTGCCGTGAGTCATCGTATAAAGAAATTAGAGCAAAGGTTAGATGTTGCCTTGTTTGTTCGTCGCCCTCGCCATTTGTCGTTAACCAACGAAGGTGAGCAGCTTAAGTTGTTAGAGCTTAACCACGCCAAACCTGTGGGTGATTTTATTATCTCTGCACCACCCACCTTCGCCCAACGCTGGCTTGTCCCGCGCCTTCATCAGTTCGCAGAAGCGTTTCCTGACGTGACGCTGGATCTGAGAACGCGCAATGATTTGGTGGATTTTAAAGCTGAGGCCTTTGATTGTGCGATTTACTTTGGTCATGGCCGTTACACCGGACTTTGTAGCCATCACTTACTCGACGATGCCATCCTTCCCGTTTGCAGTCCGTCATATGCTGAAAGACATGACCTGTATGGTAACCCTCAAAAACTCGCGGAATGTCAGCTTTTGCATGACGCTGCGCCATGGGCGAGTGCCAGTTTGAGTGATGAATGGCTGTATTGGGCGAATGCGAATGGGGTTGAGCTTAATGGCACGAATCACAGCTTCGATCGGGCGGATTTGGCGCTAGAAGCAGCATCGTCAGGAATGGGCGTTGCCATTGGGCGCATGGCATACATTCAAGAGCACCTCCATTCTGGGCGATTGGTCGCGCCAATCGATTTATCGGTGAAGTCACCGTATAGCTTTTACTTGGTTTATCGAGAAGAGCAGCAAGGCAACGCGAAGATAATGGCGTTCAAACAATGGCTGTTTGAACAGCTTCCAGTGAATAGAGAATTCTGAGCGTTGAGCGTCAAGTTACTGACCTAAATGATAACTGCGTCGAAAAATCCGCTGTATTCTTTTTGTTCAAGCTTATAAGATACGAAGTATGCTAAATCGAAAATGCGTTAACTAAATGGCCAAAAATACGAAAGAGGGCGCGCTGCAAACCGAAGCCTTGGTGCATCAAACCATCATCGATATTTTCATGGAACATGGTTGGGAAGCTGTTACTTACGGCAGCATTGCCAAGCTGACGGGGCTCAGCCGAAGCGGAATTCAACGCATTGTGCCCAGCAAGGAGGCAATGGGAGAAGCATTCCAAGGCCAAGTTTTTTCCTATGTGATTGGCAAGCTCGATACGTCCACGTCTGAGACAGTCATTTCATCGTGGCTCGAAGCGCTCGATGACCCCAAATTTTCAAACTGTATTCGTTACCTTGTCGGGGCTGTTCACGCAGAAGAGGCGGGCAAGTTAAAAGCCGCGAAAGGTCTAGAGAGGATGTTATCATTGTTGGGGCGTGAAACCACGATCACTCTGATGGGATTGTCGGTGGTTAAATTACTAGAAGCGGACCTCGTTGACTGATTGAGGTTGCTGAGTGTTCATAAAACGAAACGTAAGGAAGAGATCATGATCCAGCTTCGCGCCGCATTACTGGCAGTCACGTCGACATTTCTGCTCTTCGCGTGTGCCATTAAACCTGTCGAAACAGTGACAGATCGGAAG